>JASBSE010000199.1 GCA_030149115.1 Winogradskyella sp.
AATTGCATCACGAACGCCATAAAAAGCGTTAATAACCATGTTAACTTTAATTTCATAAAACAATTATTTGAGTTAGTCTAGTTGCAAACATCTTAATTAAATATTAAATAAACAAGCGTTTTTGCCAAAAAAATGTTAACGCTTTTGCGATTTCATCAACAAAACATAACTATAATTTAATTAGTGTTTTTGACGCTTAACTCATTACGTAGATACCAAAACTGTAAAAGGGTTGCGTTAAAATTTTAACTTTGTTCAAATTTTAACATTTTGGCTTTAAAAACTCAATTCTCAACTTTCGATTTTGAATGTGGTACGGACGAGGCTGGCAGAGGATGCTTAGCTGGTCCTGTAACCGCTGCTGCTGTCATTTTACCATCAGACTTTATTAATAGCATACTAAATGACTCTAAACAACTTTCAGAAAAGAAAAGGATGTTATTGAAACCTATTATTGAAGCAAAGTCATTGTCCTATGGTGTACAGCACATATTTGAAGATGAGATCGACTCCATAAATATTCTAAACGCTTCTATAAAAGCTATGCATGGCTCTATTGCACAACTCGAAATTGAACCCGATTATATTCTAGTAGATGGAAACAAATTTAAGCCCTATAACTCTATTCCACATAAAACCATTATAAAAGGTGATGGAAAATATCTCAACATTGCTGCAGCTTCAATTTTAGCAAAAACTTACAGAGATATTTATATGGAAAAAATTCATGAAGAATTTCCTATGTATAATTGGAAAAAGAACAAAGGCTATCCGACCAAAGAGCATAGATCTGCAATAGAAAAATATGGAGTAACAAAATACCATAGAAAATCATTCAGATTATTACCAGAGCAATACCGTTTAGATTTATAACTTTTTATATTTGTACATATAACTTTACATATGAAGCAATTTGGATTTTTATTGATTTTATTTTTTGTCTTAGCATCTTGCCAAAGAGACTACCATTCTTCAAAATCACCTTATAAATTTCTACCTTCAGAATCAGAAGTTGTAATTTCTATAAATGAGTTAACTGACTTTATAAATAGCTCTAAAAAACACACTATTTTAAGTGGTATATATAATAAGGAGTTAAATGAAGCATCAGAAATACTTAAAAACCTAAATACATCAGACAAAGTTTACGTTGCTTTTTTAAATTCATCAAGTAATGAGAATCTTATTTTAACCAAAAACGACTCCACTTTACTTATTTTAGACTCTATACCAAATCACATTTCAGAAAAGCTACCTGAATTTAATATTACCAAAACACAAATTGACTCATCTGTATTTTACCATAAAGTTTTGAATAATGTTTTTGCTGCGTCAAACAATATAGACGTAATAAAAAATCTAAAACTAAACGAATCTAAAAACGAGCTCACCAATTTAATAGAAACAGTAGAAGACAAAACAATTGCTTCATTGGTGTTCAAATCAGAAAACTCAAGCTATTCTAATCTTTTGTTTTCTAGCACTATAAAGCAATTCAACCACAATTATTCCTTACTAGACTTAAATTTCTCTGATGACAATCTACATTTCAACGGTATTGTAACTGCTACCGACTCCATATCACAAATTTTAGATTGTTTTAAAAATACGATTCCTCAAACTACAAAAACCACAAATATTGCTCCTGCAAACACAAAATCATTATTTAGTGTATCTTATAATGACTACTCTATATTTAACAATAACTTAAAAAAGTTTAATTCTAAAACACCTGATAGCACCAAATCATTTTTAAATTTTACAAATGAAGTGGCTCTGGCAGACAATGCGCTTATCCTCCACTCTTTGGACACAGACTTAATTATTGAAACCATTGAAGAAAAATCTATTGCTGAAACCTACAGAGATGTGGATATTTATGAATTTGAAAATCCTGAATTTTTCAAATCTAGATTACAACCTATTATAAGTTACGAAGGCGCTAACTACTTTTTTAAATATGATGATTTTATTGTTTTTACAAACACAATTGAAACCACCAAATCAATACTATCTGATGCTTTAAACAATAACACCATTGTTAACTCAGATGCTTTTAAAAACATAAGTCCTAATCTAAGCGACGATGCTTCTATCTTTATCTACAAAAACAACGAAGCACTTTCAGAACATTTAGGTATTGACACAAAAAATTATCATGCCAATGTGGTACAATACATTTACGAAGACAACTACGCTCACATTAATGGTATTATAGAGGAATTCAAGAAAAAAGCTGCTTCAAACTCTGTAACAGAAACATTTACTACAACTTTAGACGCACAAATTGTTTCACCGCCTCAAACTGTAGAAAATTACATTAACCACACACACGATATTGCTGTACAAGATGCTAATAACATACTTTACCTTATCTCTAACTCTGGTAATGTACTCTGGAAAAAACAACTTCAGGGAAAAATACTGGGAAAAATAGAGCAAATAGACATGTATAAAAATGGAAGGTTACAATTAGCCTTTGCAACACCAAACCGTCTCTATGTTTTAGATAGAAATGGTAATGATGTCTCCCCTTTTCCAAGAAAGTTTAACGATGAAATTACACAACCGCTTTCTGTATTTGACTACGACAAACGAAAAAACTACAGACTCCTGATAACGCAAGGCAAAAAACTTCTTATGTATGATGCTAAAGGAAAAACTGTCAGCGGATTTGTATACAAAAACAACAACAAAAATATTACCTCACAACCAAAACACTTTAGAATTGGAAGTAAAGATTATATCGTATTCTCTACAGAAGACAATCTAAAAATTCTAAATCGTCAAGGCAATATTAGAATAAACATTAAGGACAAAATTCGTTTTTCTAACAATGAGATATATCTCTACCAAAACAAGTTTACATCATCAAACACACTTGGCCAACTTGTACAAGTAGACACCAGAGGAACTATAACCCGTAAAGATCTAAATTTATCAGATAAACACAATATCACAACAACCAGTAAAACTCTGGTTTCAATGTATGAAAACAAACTTTTCATTAAAACAAGAAGAATTGACTTAGACTATGGTGTTTACACAGCTCCAAAAATCTTTTATCTAAATGACAAAATCTACATCACCACTACAGATTTACAGTCTAAAAAAGTATACCTATTCGACAGCCAAGCAAAGCCTATCCCTAACTTCCCTGTTTTTGGAACTTCTACAGCAGAACTACAAAAACTAGATAAAAGCAAAGGCTTAGAGTTAATCACTCAAACAGACGACAAAACAATAGTTGTTTACAAACTACACTAAGTTATTAACCTTTTTTCAGTTTCATTTTTAAGTATCAATAGTTATCATTATTTTTAGAGCGCTATTAATCAATTACTTAAAATGAATTTTACAAAAATATCCCTCGCATTTTGTATTATCCTCTTTATTGCTCCTACCCTAGATGCTCAAACAAAAAAAATAAAACGACCTAAGAATAGAGTCGGAATTTCTAGTGTAGATAATTTTGTTCAAGAATCCTTTGACCTTTACGACAAAGTATACAAATACGACGGTTATGCAGCTTCTGGCCAATCTTTAGATGATGATGACATTGATGTACTCGAAGAAGCACTTGAAGAAATGTCTACGCTTAGTGAAAGTGCACCTGATATTTTAAATGACTTAGATGGCGTTGGAGTTCTAAAACAAGGTAAAGCCACACTTCAAATAAATAAAGCAAAAAAAGCATTAAAATATAGCATAAAAACTGCCAAAGAGTTACTCTTAGGACAGCGCGAACGTGAAACAGAGAATGAGGACAGTAACTCCGAATCAGATGACAAAGATGACAGAGAAAGTACTAACGATTCAAGTGACACCAATAACAAGGATAAAGATGACTCTAATGAAGTCCCTTCAAACGTGTCTGACGGATTAGAAGTTTATAGCAAATACGATTTTGTTCCTGGAGATAAGACACTATTTTTTGATGATTTTTCAAATGATTTTATTGGAGATTTACCAAGCAAATGGAACACGAACGGCTCTGGTAACATCGTAAAATTTAATAAAGTAGAGGGTAATTGGTTTGAGCTAAAAGCAGGCTACAGATTATACGCCATACCAGATCTTAGTCAACTGCCAGAAGACTACACTATAGAATTTGATTTACTTACATCTGGTGTTAGCAATAAAACGTCTTCTGGTGCAAGAGTACACGTTATATTAAGTGATGCTAACACATTTTCAAACGGAGAAACTCATTATGTATCCGTTTCGCTTCCGTTGGGACAGTACGCGCCTTTCAATATAGATACTTATAATTTTTTTAATGGCAAAGCTGGTATGATTAACTCTGGTTTAACTGCAGACATTAGAGAC
>JASBSE010000514.1 GCA_030149115.1 Winogradskyella sp.
AGCATAATCAGTATTATTTTTGTAAACTGAAAACCAAAAAAATTAAAACAATAACATCACTGAGTTATAAACCAATTAGTTTTATCACGATGGAAATTTTAGAAAGCACAATGATTACAGATATCATCAAAGAAAGTTTAAGTAAGTCAATGAGCTATGATGAATACCGAACTTTAGTTATATCTCTTGTTGACCAACAGTCAACAACAGGTAATGAAAAAACTGAAGCATTAGTAGAGTATACAAAAATGAATGACAGACGTATGAAGCGTTGGGATAAAACGGTAAAACTTTCTGATGATGCTTTAGAAAAGATATCGGCTCATTCTAAAAAAGTAACTTGGCTAGTTCTAACAGAAAGTTGGTGTGGAGATGCTGCGCATATAGTACCTGTAATTAACAAAGTTGCAGAGCAAAATGACACTATTGAATTAAAAATTGTTTTAAGAGATGAGAATGAAGACTTAATGAATCAGTTTTTAACCAATGGAGGAAAGTCTATACCAAAGCTCATTATGATAGATAATGAAACAGATGAAGTTGTAGATACTTTTGGGCCTAGACCATCTGTTGCGACAGAAATGGTTGATGTTTATAAAACGCTTCATGGTAAATTAACTCCTGAGTTTAAAGAAGATTTACAGCGTTGGTACAATAAAGATAAAGGACAATCTACAATTGAGGATTTGTTAAGTCTGTTGTATTAACGTTTTCCTCTAAACAAAAAAGTAATAGTACCTATTTGTTTTGTTCTGCTGGAAGTATCAAATTGGGTCTCCTTAGCATATTCTAACGCACGATTTATTAAACATTGGTTGTTAGAATTAGAAGACCCGTTTATTGAAGTATCAGTTACTTTGCCACTTCCGTTTACAACAATATTTACAACGATTTTACCACCTGTTTCGCATAGATAACGTGGAATGTCGTAATCTTGCATAATTCTATCAGTTAGAGAATAGGTAAGTGTGCTTTTAGTTTTAGCATGTTCGTCTGCTATTTTTTTATTTTCTAAACGTTTATTTAATTCTTCCTGAAGTTTTTTGTAAGATTCTGTTTCCTCAGAATTTAAAGCATAAGCACTACTATTGGCATATGATTTTGTGATATTATTTTCTTCTATAATATCACTCGTTTTAGCTTCCTCTAAAGCTTTGGTTGTACGTTCAAAATCATTAGCGCTTATGGTTTTAAAATTGCGCATCATTTCTTTATACTCCTGGTCTTCGTTAAACGCTTTATTGGTAGATTTACCGTCGAGAGCATCAAGGAGTTCTTGCTCTTCTTTTATAATTTCTGGTTCAGGTTCAAGCTCGTAAAAGTTTTCAGTAATGAGTTTGCTGTTCTGTTTTAGTTGAAAACTGAACATAGCTAACACTACAGTTCCTGTGAGAAGAAATGTGATAATACCTGCTTTATATTGTTCTAAATACTTCAAAAAATTAAGATTAATCTAGTGTTTAGATATACGAATATAACTACGAAAAAGTTTAAATCACAATCCCAACCCCTTGTTAAATCCTTATTTTAAAGGGAGTGAGGCAATAAAATCTTCTGGGCTAAGTGCATTTTTAACCTCAAAATCACCAATACGTGTGCGTCTTAAAACCGATAAATGTGCACCAGAATTTAAGGCGTTTCCAAAGTCGTGAGCAAGCGAGCGAATGTAAGTTCCTTTACTACATACCACTCTAAAATTAAGCTCTATAGAATTTTCAAGTGTATTTATGTTTGTAATCTCAAATTCAGAAATTTCAATTTCTCTAGACTTAATTTCTACAGCTTCACCTGCTCTGGCAAATTCGTACAAGCGTTTACCATCTTTCTTTATTGCTGAAAATACAGGTGGAAATTGCTCAATTTTACCAATAAACTGTTTGGTAGTTTGGTGAATTAAGTCTTCCGAAATATGATCTATCGGAAAGGTAGCATCAATTTCGGTTTCCAAATCGTAGGATGGAGTTGTGCTACCAACAACAAAAGTACCTGTATATTCTTTTTCCTGACCCTGAAAGGTATTAATCTGTTTGGTCATTTTACCAGTACAAATCACTAATAAACCTGTGGCAAGCGGATCTAAAGTGCCAGCATGACCGACCTTTATTTTCTTTATTGAATAGGCTTTTCTAATCGCCCAACGTAGTTTGTTTACGGCTTGAAACGAGGTCCATGTAAGTGGTTTGTCAATCAATAAAACCTGCCCTTCTTTGTAGTCTTCTAAAGTTTTCATGATGCAAATGACCAGATTATAGCAATAAGACCAACGATGATGCAGTAGATAGAAAAGTAGGTGAGTTTACTTTGCTTTACCAAAGCAATCATCCATTTGCAAGCAAATAATCCTGCTACAAAAGCAGCAATAAAACCAATGCCTAGTGTTGTGAAATTGGCACTGTCATATGTTATTTCTCCTCCTAAAATATCTTTAGCAATTTTTCCGAAAATTAAAGGCACTACCATTAAAAATGAAAAACGAGCAGCCTTGGTTTTGTCATTACCCAATAGTACAGACGTAGAAATCGTAGCTCCAGAACGAGAAATACCAGGTAGCATAGCAATAGCTTGAGAAATACCAATAACAAACGCATTGCTAAAAGTTACACTTTTGTTAGTGTCTTTGGCTCTGTCTGCAAGGAATAAAAGAATTGCCGTAATAATAAGCATAATGCCAACAAGTAATATGTTACCATTAAAAAGTGCTTCGAGTTGTTCTTCAAAAAGCAAACCAACAATTACAGCAGGTATCATTGAGATTACAATTTTGCTTAGAAATTGTAAGTCTTCATTCCATTCAAACTTTAAAATACCTTTTATAATATGAAGGATATCTTTTCTAAAAATAACAATGGTACTCAGTGCTGTAGCAAAGTGAAGTACAACTGTAAATAATAGACTTTCTTTTGGTAAAGAATTGTCACCAAGAATGGCTTTTCCTAATTCTAAATGACCACTGGAGGATACAGGTAAAAACTCTGTA
>JASBSE010000022.1 GCA_030149115.1 Winogradskyella sp.
CAGATTACTTCAACAGATTTTGAGCAAGCCAATGTAGAATATATTGAATTTTGGGTACAGGATCCATTTTTAGATAATACTTCAAGCCAAGGAGGAAAACTTTATATAAACCTTGGAAACATTTCAGAAGATGTTTTAAAGGATGGTAAAAAACAATATGAAAACGGACTACCAGAGGATGGAGATGTTTCTTTGTTAGAGCCTACAGATTACAATAGCGTTGTGCCACAAAATCAATCTTTAATTTACACGTTTGCAACTACAGGGCAAGAACGCGCTAACCAAGATGTAGGTTTAGATGGTTACGATGATGCAGAAGAGATGTCTGTTTATGGTACTCAATTTGGCGAAGATCCAGCAAAAGATAACTACACATATTATTTAAATACTGATGGTAATATTTTTGACCGTTACAAGCAATATAATGGTCAAGAGGGAAATACACCAGACGTGTTTACAGATACCAATAGAGGATCTACTACGCAGCCAGATGTAGAGGATATTAATCGTGATAACACTATGAATACTATTAACAGTTATTACGAATATGAGGTAGATATTAATCCAAACAACCTAAATATTGACAACCCTTATATATACGATACAAAAGAGAACATTCCGGTAACACTTCCTAACGGTGAAATAAGAAATGTAAATTGGTATCAGTTTAGACTTCCAATTAATGAGCCTACAAATGAGGTTGGAGGGATATCCGATATTAGGTCTGTCCGTTTTGCACGTATGTATTTAACAGATTTTACTGAGGATGTTGTTTTACGTTTCGCAACTCTAGATTTAGTAAGAAGTGATTGGAGACGTTATACATTAAATTTGGATGACGGAACTCAAATACCTGAAACTGATGATACAGAATTTAGTGTAGGTATCATTGGTGTTCAAGAGAATGATGGTGATTATGTAATTCCACCAGGCGTAAGACGCGAAGAGCTTAATAATAACAACAATATTATTAGACAAAATGAGCAATCTTTAGTATTGCAAACTTGTGAGTTAGACCCAGAAGATTCAAGAGGTGTTTTTAAGAATATTAATGTAGATATGCGTCAGTATAAAAACTTGCGCATGTTCTTACATGCCGAATCTCAAGATAGTCAGGCTCTTCAACCTGGTGAAATGGTGGCTTTTATAAGAATGGGTAATGACTTTACACAAAATTTTTATCAAATAGAAATACCGTTACTACCAACCGATTTTGCTAATAATGGGTCTATAGAAGAGCGGGTTTGGCCTTCTGTAAATGAAATTAATATGCCGCTAGAGTTTTTACAAAAAATAAAAGCTTTAGGAATTGATGCAGGAACCTTGGGTGATACAAATCCAACATATTATAATGTTGTAGATGGTGAACTTAACGAAACACCATTGCTTGATGGTAATGCACCATACGATGCAGTTGTGGAAGATGGTATTAAGCAACAACGTATAGCTATAAAGGGAAATCCAAATTTCGGAGATATTAGAGTCTTAATGGTAGGTGTTAAAAATTCTGGTTCTACAGGTATAGAAACTTGTGGTGAAGTTTGGTTTAACGAGTTACGTATGTCTGAACTCGAAAATGAAGGAGGCTGGGCAACTGTAGTAAGTATGGATTCTAACATAGCCGATTTTATGGATGTTAGTGCAACAGGTAGAGTGAGTACTATTGGCTTTGGAGGTATAGATCAAGGCCCAAATGAAAGAAGCTTAGAAGATGTTAAACAGTATGATGTAGTTACTAATGTTCAACTCGGACAATTGTTACCAAAAAAATGGGGAGTACAAATTCCTTTTAATTATTCGCAGAGTGAAGAATTAGTAACGCCAAAGTTTGACCAATTATATAATGATCTTACCTTAGATTCTAGACTAGATGCAGCTGAGAATAGCGAAGATGAAGAGCGTATAAGAAAGCAATCTGAAGATTATACCAAGCGAAAGAGTATCAATTTTATAGGAGTTAGAAAGCAGCGAACTGGTGAAAAGAAGCAAAGATTTTATGATGTAGAGAACTTTACTTTCAACTATTCATACAACAAGGTTGAGCATCGCGATTTTGAAATTGAAAATTCTCTAGACCAAAATGTAAGAGCAGGTGTTAATTATAACTATGCTTTTCAGCCAGCAAAAATTGAACCTTTTAAAAAGAATGATTCATTATTTACAGGTAAGTATTGGAAAATACTCAAAGACTTTAACCTTAATTTATTACCATCTAACATTTCGGTAAATACCGATATAAACAGGCAGTTTAGTAAACAGAAATTTAGAGAAGTAGACCTTGGAGGGGATAATATAGGCATAGAAGAATTGTTCAGAAGAAATTATACCTTCGATTTTCAATACGCCATAAATTATAACTTAACGGATGCGCTAAGTCTTAACTTTACTGCAGCTAATACCAACATTGTAAGGAATTATTTTATTGATGACGAGATTAATGGAAGACAAGATCCAAACTTAGATGTTTGGGATGGTTTCTTTGATTTTGGTGACCCAAATTATCAAACACAACAACTTCAAGTTAATTATGAGTTGCCTTTGTATAAGATTCCTGCTTTAAGCTTCTTAAGAGCAACTTACACATATAATGGTGCGTTTCAATGGCAGAAAGGTTCGGACTTAAATGAAGGTTTAGAAATTGATGGCCAAACATATAATCTAGGACATTCTATACAAAACTCTAACACTCACAATATAAATTCTACCTTAAACATGGAGACGTTTTATAAGTCCATTGGTTTAGTAAGGAAAGATAATAGACGACGAGGTAGAGGAAGAAATAATTCAGCAGTAAAGGCAAAAAGAGGAACACCCAACACAAATAATAAATCGCTAGAGGATGGAAATCAACAGCGAGATCCTAACAAATTAAGCACAGGTAAAAAAGCCTATAACACTTTGGTAGATATTGTTACCATGGTAAAGCGTATTCAATTTGTATATAGCGAAAACAATGGTACATACTTACCTGGATATTTACCAACGCCAGGATTTATTGGTACGTTAAGACCAACTTGGGGTTATACTTTTGGTAGCCAAAATGATATTAGAAGTCTTGTTGCAAATAATGGATGGTTA
Source organism: Winogradskyella sp. (assembly GCA_030149115.1). Lineage (GTDB taxonomy): Bacteria > Bacteroidota > Bacteroidia > Flavobacteriales > Flavobacteriaceae > Winogradskyella. The sequence continues at coordinate 3,079 of JASBSE010000022.1, forward strand.
ACTACTTACGATAACTTTAATGAGCAGTTTACATCTGTAAAAAATACCGCATTTGATTATTCGGTGAATGTAGAGCCAATGCGCGATTTAAAAATTGATTTGATAGGTAACAGAACTTACGCAGAGAGCTTTACAGAAAACTTTAGAGTAGAAGATTATTTAGATGCAGATGGTAACGAAGTACCAGTTGGTACAGGTGATGGGATATTAGATTATAGATCCTTAACACCAAATACGTTTGGTAACTTTAA
>JASBSE010000521.1 GCA_030149115.1 Winogradskyella sp.
ATTAACACCTTATAAGCATGAAAAATATGGAGGTGGACAAGGTGAGACTTACGTAACGTTTATAAAAAACACTCTGAAACCACATATAGATGTTACATACCGAACTAAGTCAGAAGCGGAACACACTACTATTTTTGGAGCTTCTCTTGGAGGTCTAATATCCTTTTATGCTACAATTAAATATCCTGAAACATTTGGCAAAGCTGGTGTTTTTTCACCTTCTTTTTGGTTTAGCGAAAAGATTTATGATTTAGTAAAATCCGCTGACATACCAACAACTTCAAAATTCTATTTTTTAGTTGGTGATAAAGAAAGTGACACAATGGTTCCAGATCAAACCAAAATGGTAGAATTATTAAAATCTAAAGGAGTTAACGATAATCAAATAGAGAGTCACATTATAAAAAATGGTCAACATAATGAGAAATTATGGTCAGAAAATTTTGCAGCAGCTTATGATTGGCTATTTACAAAACAAGACTAAATTATGACAAATAACGATATTTTTAAAAAGCTAAGAGTTGCTCATAAACTTAGAGATGAAGACATTGTAAAAATCTTAGAACTTGTAGATTTTAGAATCACTAAAAGTGAACTTAATGCTTTTTTTAGACGTGAAGATCACCCTAAATACATGGAATGTGGTGACCAAATTCTCAGAAATTTCCTTAATGGTTTAATTATCCATTTAAGAGGTCCGATGCCAAAAAAGCAAAAAAAGACATCTTAAATTAAGAATATCATAAAAATAATTAAATTACTTTTTTGTTATACCCTTTGCATTTAAATTGCATCATAGAAATTGATTGACAGCATGTTTGAAACCTCTTCAAATTACACTCCTTTGTTAGATATTTCTGCAGAGGAAATTAAAGCACTGAACAAAAAATACAAGCCTTTATCTGCAAGTGAGCGCATAAAGCAATTGTACATAGATTTTGATATTGCTGATATTATGCTCACCAGTTCCTTTGCTGCAACTTCGGCATTTTTATTAAAGCTAATTTCAGATATTAATAATAAACAAGAAGTGTTTTTTATTGATACAGGCTATCATTTTGAAGATACGCTAAAATACAAGGCTACTTTAGAAAAACAATACAATCTCAATGTTACTTCTATTTCTGCAATTAAGGAAGAGCACGAGTTTACAACCAAAGATGAAACCTGGAAAAAAAATCCTGATTTCTGTTGTTCAATCAACAAAGTTCAACCTTTAGAAAAAATAAAGAAAGATTACAAGGTCTGGATTTCGGGTTTAATGGAGTGGCAAAGCGATCATAGAGCGACTTTAGATATCTTTGAAGAACGTGGTAATATTTTAAAGTTCTACCCGCTTTTAGATGTTAGCAAAGAAGAACGAGATGCCTTTATAGAAGAGCACAACCTTCCTTTCCATCCTTTAGTAGCTAAAGGCTATCATTCCATTGGTTGTACACATTGTACAGTTCCAGGAGAGGACAGAAGTGGCCGTTGGAATAACAATCCTAAAACAGAATGCGGATTGCATTTATAAAAATCTTTAAGTATTTATATCATAAAAAAAGCGCCTTAATTAAGGCGCTTTTTCAATTCTATATTTATTCTTTTCTTAAGAAAGAACGTCTTGTACTTTATCAGCAGCTTCCTGGAATTCTGTAGCACTTAGTACATCTAAACCAGAGTTGTCAATTAAGTCTTTAGCAATATCTGCATTGGTACCTTGTAAACGTACGATAATTGGTACGTTAATGTTACCCATGTTCTTATAT
>JASBSE010000202.1 GCA_030149115.1 Winogradskyella sp.
CAAACTCCGCCAGTTGCTTGGCAAAATATGAATATTGACCAATTAAAAGTGGCAATTTATAACTATACAAAAGATGTTGTACAACAGTTAAAATCTCAAAATACATTACCAGACATTGTACAAATTGGCAATGAAACAGACGGTGGATTTTTGTGGGATTTTGGCAGAGTTTGGGGTAGTTTTAACAATAATTGGGGTAATTACACAGACTTAGTATCTGAAGCTATACGTGCCGTAAGAGATGTTGATACCGAAGGTAAAATAAGAATAATGCTGCACCACTCTAGCGTAGAAAATGCCATATATTTCTTTAATGAATTAGAACCTTATAATATTGATTTTGATATTATTGGCTTATCTTATTATCCTCAATTTCAAATCAAAGATTTAGATCTTGTTGCTTCTAAATTAAATGAACTCGCCAACAACTTCAGCAAAGATATTTTAATGGTAGAAGTAGCTTACCCTTTTACTTTACAGTGGAATGATAATCAAACAAATTATATTGGTAGCTTGGACCAAACATTGGTAGAATTTCCCCCTACACCTCAAGGACAAAAATCATACTTTGAATGGTTGATACAAACCATAAAAAACATACCTAACGACCATGGCATTGGTTTTTGTTATTGGGCACCAGATTGGGTAGCATTTGACGGAAATGAATCAACCTCTACAAATGGCACATCCTGGGAAAATCAATGTCTTTTTGATTTCGAGCTAAAAGCATTGCCAGCGTTAGAAACATACAACACTAATTAACTAAATATCAATACATTATAATTTATGTGCATTTCATCGATAAAACGGTCGTTTTCCTATGATTTTTGCCGTTAATCGATACATCATTTTTTTTGTGAATTTCATCTGTCATTTCATCTAATTTATTAGCATTAAGTCCCAATAATTAGCGTATTTAAGTGCATTATGGCATTTTTGGTAGGCTATTAACAAATGTCCCAAACATTAAATGAGGCTTTATAATCGAACATTAACCGTGTTGTTATTGTTTAGTGTTGACTTACTTTTTACACCTCACTATAAAAGTTACGTAAACCAAAACATAACACTTCGTCTATCAACCGCTAAATGATGAAGCAGTTAATGACATTAACTGTTTGTCTGCTAACTTTCATTGGGTTTTCTCAAAATGAAAGAATAGATGACCTTACAGTAAAGTTAGCGTATCAAGAAGCTGACTCTACAAAGGTTGACCTCTCGTTAATGCTCATTGATGAACTTTATGCAATTGAAGATTATGAAAAAGCTTTGCTGTATGTAAACCAAACAGCTAAACTTTCTGAAAAATTAGAATACACCAAAGGACTCGCAGAAAGCACCTTCTACAGAGCTCAGATATATTCACAACGAAATGATTATTTTAATGCTATAGACAATTACGATAAGTCTAGAAAGTATTATCTGCAAATTAGTGACACACTTGGTGTTGCCAAAGTAAGCAACAGTATTGGGCTTATAGAAATAAAACGAGGCAACTATAGTGTTGGGCTTCAGAATTCTTTATCTGCCATTGACATTTTTGAAAAACAAAATCTTTTTGATGAACTCAGTACGGCTTATAACAATTTGGCAGAAGCATACTTTAAAACCAACCAAATCGATAAAGCCATAGACTTTAACTTTAAAGCACTTGATGTAAGGAAAAAAATAAATGATCGTCCTGGGATTATCGCTTCTACAAAAAACATTGCGGAACTTTATGCTTTAAGAAAAGAACATCGTAAAGCTATTGAGTATTACGAAAACGTATTGGAGATGTTAAATCCCACCAAAGATCAAAATCTACGTGGTGAAATACTTCCTAAACTAGGTAGCCAGTATTTAGAATTTAAGGAATACGTGAAAGCTTCTGAGTATTTGGTTGAAGGCTTAAAATATAACCGTAAGCAAAATAACGAAGAAGGTATTTTATTAGCATTAAATGCTATTGGCAACCTCAACCTTCAAAAACAAAAAGTTAAGTTAGCAGAAATACAGCTAAACGAAGCTTACAGCATTGCACAAAAAATTGATAACAAACCTGCTCTTTTAGAAAATTACAAACTCCACATAGCATTAGACTCTACACGAGGTTATTTTCAGAATGCCTTTTTTTGGCAAAATAAATATTACGATTTAAAGGAAGAACTATCTAAGGTAGACCAACCTGTTTTTCCTGCTAATACCGAACCTTTGGATCTTATTAGCTCTAATCCTATTGAGGAAGAAATAGACAATTTTGAAGAGGAAGAAAACAGCAATAAAACTATAAAAACCTGGTTAAACAATCCTATTGTTGTATATGGAGCTCTCGCTACTACTGCTATTTTACTAACACTATTGTTACTCAATTACTTAAAAAGCAAAAAGTACAAAGAGACACTAATTGATTACAGAGAGCAGCTTAAACAAGAGCAAATTAGAAGTGAAGCTATACTAGAGCAAACACATCATCTAGAAGAGGTTAATCAAGTAAAAGATAAGTTATTCTCTATAGTTTCTCATGATTTAAAAGATTCTATTTCATCAATTAAAGCCTTTTTAGATTTATTGAAAGAAGACAGTATTTCTAAGGAGGAGTTTAGAGAATTAATCCCTGAATTAAGTGAAAATGCAAATAATGCGTCTTCACTTTTGTTTAATTTACTAAACTGGTCTAAATCTCAAATGCAGAATTTAGAGCCAAATCCTGAACTATTTAATATTCAGGAAGTATTTCATACCAAAATGGCATTAGTAGAACAAAAGGTTGAAGATAAACGCATAGTTCTTATTGATGAGTCTCAACGAGACTTTATTTATGCCGATAAAAGCATGGTAGAAATTGTTATCCAAAATTTAATTACCAATGCTGTTAAATTCAGTAGAACTGGCGATGTTATTACAGTATCTAATCAAGATGTTAATGGAAATGCTTTAATCTGTGTAGAAGATACAGGTGTTGGTATTTCTGAAGAAAATATCAACAAACTCTTTAATGCCAATAAAAACTTTACTACAATTGGCACCAAAAACGAAAAAGGCACTGGTCTTGGACTGACTATTGCTAAAGACTTAGTTGAGCTAAACAAGGGACGCATTTGGGTAGAAAGTACTGTAAATGTTGGAAGTAAATTCTTTATAGAACTTCCTAAGTCAGCCCCAAAAAATTCATAGAAATTAGTCTTGGACGTATTAAGCTTTTGGTAAAAAGACCTCAGCCATCATACAACGAGCGCTACCTCCACCACATGTCTCAATAGTTTCTAAAGAACTTGAAATTATAGGACAGTGCTTTTCAATTTTATTTATTTGGTCTTTTGTTAAGCTATTATGAGCTGCTTCACTCATAATTAAATAACGCTGATTATCCTTACCTCTAAGCTGTAACATATTACCAGCAAACTGGTGCATCTGCGCTTCAGAAATTGATATAATTTCTTTATCATCTTCTTTTAAATGCTTAATTACATTTTTGCGCTCTTTTTTGTCATCTATAGCATCTAAACAAATTACTGCAAACGTTTCTGCCAAGCACATCATCACATTGGTATGGTAGATTGGTAAACGCTTTCCTTCTACTGTTTGATTAGCCACAAAAACTACTGGAGTATATTCAAAATCTTCGCAAAACTCTATAAATAAATCCTCATCCGCTCTTGGAGATAATGCACAGTAAGCCTTTCTATTAACACGATCTAAAATGAGACTGCCAGTACCTTCTAAAAACACACCTTCGTCCTCAGCAGAAGTATAGTCTATAATATTTTCAATCTTAAAACCCTCTTTTTCTAGTCTAATAAATACTTCATCTCTTCGCTCTTTGCGTCTGTTTTCGGCAAACATTGGGTAAATTGCTATATCACCATTATTATGAAAACTCACCCAATTGTTAGGAAAAATAGAATCTGGTGTATCCATTAACTCATCATCATTTTCCACTACCACGTTAATACCAACAGCTTTCAACTTATCTACAAAGGCATCAAATTCTTCTTGTGCTTTAGCATTAACCTCTGCATTTTTTAAACTAATTTCTTCCTGAAAATAATTGTTAACAGCTGTCTGTTCATTCATCCTAAAGTTTACAGGACGAATCATTAAAATGGTATTTGTAGTTTGTTGCATTTAGTAACTTAATAGGGATAAAAATATGCGCAAATTTATCTTATTTTTAAGTTGAAAACAACTCAAAAACCTAAAGTGCTTTTAACCAAGTGAGTGCGTCTTCTCTTTTCTGAAATAATTTAATGTTCCAATTTTTATCCTGATTCATGGTAATCAAAACACTAGTAGACATTTCGGTAATTGCGGTATGCGTAACAACTGCCATAGCCTTTATTTCATTTAAGCTTGCAATCATTCGTTGCGCTTCAAAAGTATAGGTATATGAGTTACGTTTATTAACTAATAACGAAAATGGTGCTTTGAGATACGAAAGCAAAAATTCATGATATTCATCAATCATCTCTACATCCATTACAACTTCATCATCAATAATAACTTCTGCTAGGTTAGGTTCGATAATATTTATCTGACCAAAGCTTAATCTATAAACTTTCATAGTGATAAATTATAAGTAAATTTAGCTAAAATTAGCTAACATGAAAAAACTCATCCTCCTAACTACAATATCTTTCTTACTTACAAATTGTTATGATAAACCTGAAAAATCAAAAACTGATAAAGAAAAAGATTTTACAACAGTTTTTGAAAAAAGCAATGGAACAGAAACAGCTACCTACAAACAAACGATTCAATTTTACAAAGATTTAGCAGACAGCTATGATGGGATTTCAATCCAAGAAATGGGTGAAACTGATTCTGGTGAACCGTTACATATTGTAACATTAAACACAAATAATTCTGGTGATGATTTTGACAAACTAAGAATCAATAACAGAATATTGCTTATTAATAACGGTATTCATCCTGGTGAATCTGATGGTATCGATGCTACTATGATGCTCTATAGAGATATCTTACAAGGTGAAATTGAAGCACCAAAACACACCGTTTTAGTAACAATACCTATATATAATGTAGGCGGAAGTCTTAACCGAAATTCTAGTACACGCACCAATCAAAATGGCCCCAAAGAATATGGCTTTAGAGGCAACGCTCGCAACTACGATTTAAATAGGGATTTCATAAAATGCGATACCAAAAATGCGAGGGCTTTTGCTGAAATATTTCATATGGTTCAGCCAGATGTTTTTATAGACAATCATGTAAGTAATGGCGCAGATTACCAATATACTCTAACACATTTATTTACACAACATAATAAGTTAGGTGGCAATTTGGGTGCATATCTTCATTTGGAGATGATGCCAAAACTAGAACAAAAATTAGCAGAAAAGAAATGGGACATAACACCTTATGTTAATGTATTTAACCGCACTCCTGAGTCTGGTTTTTCGCAATTTTTAGACTCACCTCGTTATTCTACAGGTTATACAACACTGTTTAACACTTTGGGTATGATGGTAGAAACGCATATGCTAAAACCATACAAACAACGTGTTGAAGGCACTTACGAATTAATGAAAAGCATGACAGAAATTACCGAAGCAGATGCTGAAAAAATAGCTGAGTTAAGAAGTGCTAAACAAAATAAATGGAAACCTGGCAATGACTATCCTGTTTCGTGGACAGTTGACACAACGCAATCAACAACGTTGCAATTTAAAGGTTACGTAGGGCAAATGCTAAAAAGTGATTTAACAGGAGCGCAACGCTTAAAATACGACAGGTCTCAACCTTTTACCAAGCCTGTTGAGTACCAAAACTTTTTTACACCTTCTAGTAACATAACTATACCTAAAGCTTACATTATACCTCAAGGATGGCATAATGTTGTGGACTTACTTAAGTTAAATAAAGTAGAGTTAATTCCTTTTGAAAAAGATACTACTCTAACAGTAGAATCTTATAGAATTGAGGATTACCAAACCAGAACATCTCCTTACGAAGGACATTATCCGCACTACAACACCAAAGTAAAAGCGTCTAAACAAAACATTACTTTTAGACAAGGAGACTATATGGTAAAGACAGATCAAAATGCCATTAGATACCTTATTGAAACCTTGGAACCAGCGGCTCCAGATTCGTTTTTTAACTGGAATTTCTTTGATACCATTTTACAACAAAAAGAAGGGTTTTCGCCTTATGTATGGGAAGACAGAGCCAAACAGCTTTTAAAAGAAAATCCAAAGTTGCAAATAGAGTATAATATCAAAATCAGTTATGATGAAGAGTTTGCCAATAACTGGTTTGCTCAACTAGATTGGTTACACAAAAAGAGTAAGCATTATGAAAAAGCGCATTTGCAGTATCCTATATACAGATATATAAATGAAGAATAAAGACATTCTAGATTATTACAATAGTCTTGCTGAAAATTACGATCAAGATAGATTTGGGAACAGTTATGGAAAGTACATTCATAACCAAGAAAAGAAAATATTAGACAAGTATTTATCTAAAGAAAACCTAAAAGATAATATAGATATTGCTTGTGGCACCGGACGTTTTTTAGACTTTGCCGACAATGGTATAGATTTTAGTTCTGAAATGGTAAAAATTGCCAAGTCAAAATTTACAAATAAATCTATTGAATTGGCTGATGCTAGGGAATTACCATTTGACGACAATACATTTAAAAATGCTTTAGCTTTTCACTTGTTTATGCATTTAAATCAAAACGACCTTGAGCTAATTTTAGAAGAAACTCATGGAATTCTCAAAAAAAATGGATTGTTTATTTTTGATGTTCCTTCAGAAAAGCGAAGAAAACTAACAAGATACAAGGCTAAAGACTGGCATGGCGGTTTTCAGATTTCAACAAAAACTCTAAAACGAAGTATCGGTAATGAATGGACTCTAGTAAATTATCATGGTATTGGTTTTTTCCCTATTCATCATATTCCAAAAAAACTGAGAAGATATTGCGTTTGGCTAGATACTTTTCTTTGTAACTCTATATTCAAAGCATACAGCTCTCATTTAATATTTATCCTCAAAAAAAATGATTAAAGCATTAATTCCTAAATGGATAAAACTATATCTAAAATTATCATTAAGATTTGTCTTAGATGCCAAAAAAGGATATCTATTTAAGTTTTCAAAAAAAGGGAAACATTCAACTAATTATGCATATCAAATAGACCAAACCCAAGACTTAAAGAAAAGCTCGAGCTTAGAAGCAAAAATCTTTAATTTAAATAAAGCGGCTTCAATAGTTAATCAATATACAATACAGTCTTATGAAATTTTCTCATTTTGGAAAGCTATTGGAAATCCATCTGAAAAAAGAGGTTATAAATCAGGTAGAACTATTATAGATGGTGAACTTACAGAATCCATTGGTGGTGGTTTGTGTCAACTTTCAGGTTTAATTTATCTTTTAAGTTTAGAGGCAGGATTAACGATTTTAGAACGTCATAATCACTCTTTAGATTTATATACTGAATCTAGTAGATATGCACCTCTTGGCTCTGATGCTACTGTGGTTTACGGCTATAAAGATTTACGTATAAAAAATCCTTATCCGTTCTCAATTTATTTCGATTTCAAAATTGATTCTGAAAAAATTACTGTATCTCTATTTAGTTATGAGGAAACTAAAAAAAAGACAGTAAAATTTGAAGTTGTACAACAAGATGCAAGCATCAAGAAGGTAATTACGTATATCAATGAAATACCTTCAGTAACTTCTATTTATAAAATCCCTACGCCAACAAATTAATTGATGATCTTAAACAACAGGTAGATTATGTATTGTATTGTTTGAATACTTCACAAATAATAGATGTTGCTATTGGCACTTAGTTTCTTTTTTAACATTCTTCAAACATAATTTCATTAACTAAACTCTATTTTAGTTTCGTGAAAGCAAAAGTCCGTACAAATCGAATGTTTTCAATAATAGGATTAGCCGTTCTATTATTAGTGTCACCTTGTAAAGTCAGAAATTTTCTTCAGGCTGAAATTGGCATTCCTAAAACTGAAGTTTCTAACAAAAGTCAAACAACGGTTTCTCAATCCAATTGCCAGGATGTTGAACTTTCGCAAGTTGTTCAGTCGACTTCTAAACCGACTATAAAACTTCACAAACTATCTACTTTAGACTTCTATAGTTTTCTGTTTTCCGATAATTCTGAAAAATATAGTTTTAAAACTTACACGATAAAAACTCAACCTGAGTCTGAGGTTCCACTCTATATTTTATACCAAAACCTAAAGGTTTATTCGTAATTGATTTCCTTTTAATTTTTATAAAATGGAAGCAGTCACAACTGCTACTTTATCAATTACAATTCTGAAAAAAAGACATAAAGCTGTTCTATAATATACCTTAGTTACACTTTATACTCCTTGTTTTTCAGCACACATTAAACCTTAAAAAATGAAAAAACTATTTTTAATAGCTTCATTGTTCCTAATGGTTTTAGGAACAGTTGAAGCACAAGAGTTCAGCTCTGAAAAGCACAATTATGTAGTGCTTTCAAAAAACATAAAGCAATTAAATCCAGTACTACTAACCGCAACAGCTTTAGCAGATGAAGATGGCGCAAACTACGGAGAATTTTTCGTCATTATTTGTGGAAAAACAGTACAAAACATTCCGAATAATGAAGACTTAAAACACCTTTTAAAAAAAACAAAAACTCAAAATATAAGAGTTTTTGTATGTGGAATTTCCCTGAAAAAGTTCAATATCCAACCTAATGAAATTCCGAACACCATGGAATTGACCGAAAATGGTATACTCTACGGTTTCCAATTAGCAAAGCAAGGATTTATAACACTTACTATTTAAATTCAGTCTTTTATGAAAACTACAAGTATAAAAAAAGATGCTGGTTTTTTAGCCTTAGCATTAAGATTAGTGGTTGGCTGGACTTACTTTTCAGCCTTTTGGAGGCGACTGTTTTTAGCAGATAAATTAGATTCTGATACCGCAGGCTATATTGGTGAAAAGTTTAATCATTTTTTGCCTCATGCGCTTGGTATAAAACCCATGATAGAATATTTGGTCACCCATCCTGAAGCCTTGTGGTGGCATATGGTAATTTTCACTATTATAGAAGGTATTGTCGGTTTTTTAATTATGTTTGGTTTTTTCACCAGACTGATGAGTATTGGTGTATTCATGCTGGCTTTGGGTATTTTATTAGGTTCTGGTTGGATTGGCACAACTTGCCTAGACGAATGGCAAATCGGTATCTTAGGTATTGCTACAGGATTTTTATTATTTCTCACTGGAAGTGGAAAATTTTCCATCGATAACTATTTGATTAAAAGGAATTTTAAAATCACTCAGAAGAAATCATTTCAATGGTTAGCTTCAGGTATTTTACCTATAAAAGACCAACTTTTTTCTAAAATCGTGATTATTGGTTCCTTTATAATTTTAGGAATTTCACTATACACCAATCAAGTTTTTCATGGTGGGCTTTGGGGAACACTTCATAATAAATCGGTAAAACCTTATGTTGAAATTTCTAACGGAAAAATTGAGAATAACCATTTATCTTTTGAAGTCTACAGAACTGAAGGTGTTGATGTTTATGGTGCTTGGATTATTGGTATTGAACTTAAAAATTCAAATAATGAAACAGTTTTAGAACTATCTCATAATGATTTTGCAACATCCAATACATTGACAATTGATAACTATTATGTTACCAAAGTTAAACCTGGAAAACATAGTTTAATAATTCCTCTTGGAGCAAAGGCTAAACTTTCCATCAAGGATTCCAAAATTGAAAATCTGGACAATAACATCCACACCCTAAAAATCACTGATATTAGTGGTGCAAGTTGGGAACATCATGTTAATAATTGAACTAAAAAGCCCTAAAAGTCAATATACTTTTAGGGCTTTCATTTCATCTTTTACCAATAGATCTTAAACTAAAATCTTAATATTGGCATAACTGTTTTCTAATGCTTTTTGAGCAGCTTTTTCATCTAACCACTCTACTTTAGTAATACCTTCCTTTTCTTGTGGATAAAGTTTACCATCAAATTTGGTTTTCATTTCAAACCAATAGGTAATCTTAATTTTATGCTTACCGTTACGTTTAAAAATATGATATGTCGTTGGCAAAGGTTTTATGATTTTAAGACCCTCTACTCCTGTCTCCTCTTCTACTTCTCTAATAGCAGTTTCTTCAATAGATTCTTTACCCTCTATTTTACCTTTTGGTAAATCCCATTTATCATTTCTGTAAATAAATAATATTTCATTGTTGGCATTATAAGCTTTTCCTCCACCAGCAACAACATTTGGTAAAAGTTTTAGAAAATGTTTTAGAAGCTTATCTGGATTATTATGTATTAAATGTACAGCATTAAAATCTGTGCTGTTCAGCATTTTTATAACCTTACCTATGTTAACAGACTTAAGAAGGAATGATTTAAAATTGGTTTCCTTTTCAACTTTTGTAGTTAAAATTATAGGCTTATCGCCTACATAAATAGTGTACATAGATTGGGTTAGTTATAACTTATCAATTGTAAAAGTATTATTTTTTATTAAACCTCTTTTAAACTAAGAATTAAATTAGTTTAAAATTTAAAAACTTATAAAATTCATTAATTTTGTAATTATGATTTTTAACAAAGAAACCGCAAAAAAAACCGCAGAAGTTTTATTGCAAATTAATGCTATAAAACTACAACCAAAAGAACCATTCACATGGGCTTCTGGCTGGAAATCACCAATATACTGCGACAACAGAATTGTACTTTCTTATCCACTTATAAGAAACTACATAAGAGAAACCATGGCAAAACACATAGAAGACCACTATGGCAAACCAGATGTTATTGCTGGAGTTGCAACCGGAGCTATTGGTATTGGAGCTTTAGTTGCCGAATATTTAAATCTTCCTTTTGTTTATGTAAGACCAGAAGCAAAAAAGCATGGTCGTCAAAACCAGATTGAAGGTCATATAGAAAAAGGGCAAACTGTAGTTGTTGTAGAAGATTTAATAAGCACTGGCAAAAGCAGTCTCAATGCTGTCGCTGCCTTAAAAGAGGCGGAGGTTAATGTAAAAGGTATGGTTGCTATTTTTTCTTACGGATTCGATATTGCAGAAAAGAACTTTAACGATGCTAATGTAGAATTACACACTCTTAGCAATTACGAAAATCTTTTAGAACAAGCCTTAGACACTAACTATATTACCAAAGCAGAACAAGACATTTTATCACAATGGAATGCCAACCCTAGCGAATGGAACGCTAATTGATATACCTTCCAAAAACACAATATAAATGAATTTAGAATCACCAAAGGTTACTTTAGATAAATCTGCAGAAGAAACATTCAATTTCTTGTCAGACGTTAAAAATTTTGAAACTCTAATGCCGGAGAACATCAGTAAGTTTGAAGTTCTTGATAACGACAAATTTCTTTTCGCTTTAAAAGGAATGCCAGAAATCGTACTTAAGAAAAAAGAAGAAACACCAAATAGCAAAATTGTTTTAGGTGCTGCTGGCGGAAAATTAGATTTCTCACTTATTGGCCATATTACAGAAGTCGAAACTAATAAAAGTGAAGTACAGTTAACTTTTAGCGGAGAGTTCAATGCCATGATGGCTATGATGATAAAAGGTCCTATAAATAAATTTATTGAAACCCTTGTAACTAATATGAAAACTGCGATTTAATAAAGCAAGGTTACTTGTTTTAAATCAAAGGTTTCTATAATATCATCTTCGGTCCAAACATTAAGTTTACCTGTTTCAGTTATATCTTTTATAATTCCAGAAAAGGTACTACCGTCTTCATATTTAAATGTAGAAGGTTTATCTTTTCTGAATAAAAGAGCTTCATATTGCTTTTTTATTTCCGCATAGTCTTTTGCCTCTAATAGTTTAAAATAGTATTGAAGCTGCGTTAAAATACCGGATAAAACTTCATCCTTGTTATGCATAAAGCCTGTAAGCAAACTGATTGATGTAGCTTTAGGTAAATTGTCGAAATTCTTTTGATTAATATTCAAGCCAAAACCAATAATAGAACCTTTGAGCTTGTTTTGTTTTATAACATTTTCGATAAGAATACCACAGATTTTTTTGTTTGCTGACAAAATGTCGTTAGGCCATTTAATAGATAATTGTGAGATTTTCAAACCCTCTAGAGCTTTACAAATAGATAAAGCTACAGCCATACTTATATAAAATTGTTTCTCTACATCAACAAACTCAAAAGTTTTAAACACACTAGCAGTAAGGTTTTTACCGTCTTCGGTTTGCCAGATTGTACCCATTTGCCCTCTTCCTTGTGTTTGATGATTAGCTACAACAACAGTAAAATCCTTTGGCAGATTAACAGCAGACATAGCCTTTAAGTAACTGTTTGTTGAGTCAATGGCATCAAGTTTGATAATGTACATATAAATAATGGTCTATTTTTATAGTTTTCTTATGACATTTAGGGTCTACAAGAACTAAAAAAATAATAACTTTGCATAAATTTAATTCAATTTAATGACGAAAGAAAAAACTAGTGCAGACCAACTCATTACAACAATCATTGCTGGAATAGAAGAGGTTAAAGGGAAAGAAATTACAATTTTAGATTTAAGAGATATTGAAAATACGGTTTGCGATTATTTTATAGTTTGTGAAGGTACTTCTAACACACAAGTTAACGCAATCGTCAACTCCATACAAAAATTAGTTAGCAAAACCACTAAAGACAAACCTTGGCATATAGAAGGTACTGATAATGCCGAATGGGTATTAATGGATTATGTCAATGTTGTGGTACACGTTTTCCAAAAACATATACGAGAATACTACGATATTGAAAGTCTTTGGGGAGATGCTAAAACAACACAAATAGAAACAAGTTACTAAACAACAAAACGATTACCGCTAAAGTTTACTTTAAGAGGAGTCGAAAGACAAAAAAATGGCAAAAGACAATAAAAATTTAAATAAAAAACCTAAACTAAATCCATATTGGATTTATGGAGTTATCATTGCTGTATTCTTATCTATACAGTTATTCTCAGGCGGATTTGGAGGTTCAACAGGAAGTAAAACCACACCTACTGAATTTTTCAATTTTTTAAGCAATGGTGATGTAAAAAAAGTTGAAATAATCAATAACAGGGAAGCTAGAGTTTATTTAACCAAGGAAGCGCAAGAAAAAGAGATTCATAAAAATTCTAAACCTAAAACCTTCTTACCTTCAATGACTCCAATCCCAAACTACAAGTTTGAATTTGGTGATTTAAAGTTATTCCAAGAAGAGATTGCAAAAATCAAGGCAGAAGATAATATAGACGTACCTGTTTCTTTTGATACAGAACAAAATGTTTGGGGAGATTTCTTGCTTACACTATTACCTTTTATACTTATCATAGGTGTCTGGATTTTTATAATGAGACGTATGTCATCAGGTGGTAGCGGTGGAGCTGGTGGACAGATTTTTAACATAGGTAAATCTAAAGCCAAGCTTTTTGATGAAAAATCAGACACTAAAACTTCTTTTAAAGATGTTGCAGGTTTAGAAGGAGCTAAAGAAGAAGTACAAGAAATTGTAGATTTTTTAAAGTTTCCTGAAAAATACACCTCACTTGGAGGTAAAATTCCTAAAGGTGCATTGCTTGTAGGACCTCCAGGAACTGGTAAAACCTTATTAGCAAAAGCCGTTGCAGGCGAAGCAAAAGTGCCTTTCTTTTCACTATCTGGTTCGGACTTCGTAGAAATGTTTGTAGGTGTAGGAGCCTCTCGTGTAAGAGATTTGTTTAAGCAAGCTAAGGAAAAATCACCATCAATTATTTTTATTGATGAGATTGATGCCATTGGTAGAGCAAGAGGAAAAAACAATTTCTCTGGTTCTAATGATGAACGTGAAAATACATTGAACCAGTTACTAACTGAAATGGATGGTTTTGGCACTAATACAAACGTTATTGTACTAGCTGCAACCAACAGAGCAGATGTTTTAGATAGTGCACTAATGCGTGCTGGTCGTTTTGACAGACAAATTTATGTTGATCTTCCGGATGTAAGAGAGCGTAAAGAAATTTTTGAAGTGCATCTTCGTCCACTTAAAAAAGAAGAAACTTTAGATGTAGATTTCTTAGCAAAACAAACTCCTGGTTTCTCTGGTGCTGATATAGCTAATGTTTGTAACGAAGCAGCTTTAATCGCTGCCAGAAAAGGCAAAAAGGCCGTTAACAAACAAGATTTCTTAGACGCTGTTGACCGAATTATTGGTGGTTTAGAAAAGAAAAATAAAATTATAACTCCAGATGAAAAACGTGCTGTTGCTTTTCACGAAGCTGGTCATGCCACAATAAGCTGGATGCTAGAGCATGCTGCACCATTAGTAAAAGTTACTATTGTACCTAGAGGTCGTTCTCTTGGAGCTGCTTGGTATTTGCCTGAAGAACGTCTTATTGTAAGGCCAGAGCAAATGCTAGACGAAATGTGTGCTGCATTAGGCGGTAGAGCTGCTGAGCAAGTTATTTTTGGTAAAATTTCCACGGGAGCTTTGAGTGATTTAGAAAAGGTTACGAAGCAAGCGAGAGCTATGGTCACCATTTATGGTCTTAGCGAAAAAGTAGGTAACCTAACCTATTATGATTCTTCTGGACAATCTGAATACGGGTTTACAAAACCTTACAGTGAGCAAACTGCAGAACTTATCGATAAAGAAATTTCAGATATCATTGAAAAGCAATATGATAGAGCAGTAAAATTACTGGAAGAAAATAAAGATAAACTTACCGAACTTGCTGAAGTTTTATTAGATAAAGAGGTGATTTTCAAGGACAATCTTGAAAAAATATTTGGAAAGCGTGCTTTCGAAAAAGAAGAAATAGCTGTAGAGGAAGAAGAATAAACCTCACAGTAGTCATATAAAAAACTTAAATTGACTTCTTGTTAATTTAAGTTTTTTTATATTTGAGAAAATGCACTAACCTAGGATTAATAGTAGCAGTTGAATGAGCTTATTTCGTAAACTCTTCGGAAAAAA
>JASBSE010000539.1 GCA_030149115.1 Winogradskyella sp.
TAACAACCTTGAACGAAAAGGAATCAATAAGGCATCCTTAAAATTTGAATTGGACCATAAACGTGGTAGTTTAGCTACAATACTCAATGTAATGAGTGATTGTAAACTAAACCTAACTAAAATACAATCCTTGCCAAAAATAGAGACGCCTTGGAAGTATGCCTTCTTTGTAGACGTTACTTTCGATGACTATAAGGACTATGAAAAGGCATACGCGATTATGCAGATTATGGCTGAGAATTTTAAAGTGTTGGGTGAATATAAAAATGCAAAAACATGATTGAAGTAGCCAACCGTTTAAAGCATGTAGAAGAATACTACTTTTCTAAAAAGTTAAGAGAAGTGGCTTTTTTGCAATCTCAAGGAAAACCTATAATTAACCTAGGTATTGGTAGCCCAGATTTAGAGCCGCCTTTTAAAGCGACGATGCTTTTAAAAGATAGCTTGGATGAAGAGGGAGCAAACAAATACCAGAGTTACCAAGGTTTACCAGAGTTAAGAGAAGAGATTGCAAATTTTTATAAAAAGCAATATAAAGTAAACCTGAGTGGTCAAACTGAGGTTTTACCTCTTTTAGGAAGTAAGGAAGGAATTATGCATATCTCTATGGCTTTTTTAAATCCAGGTGATGAGGTGTTGATTCCCAATCCAGGTTACCCAACCTATTCAGCGGTAACCAAGTTATTAGAGGCAAAACCAGTTTTTTACGATTTAAAGGAAGATAACCATTGGTTACCAGATTTTGTTGCCTTAGAACGATTAGATTTAAGTAAGGTTAAGATAATGTGGATTAGTTATCCGCACATGCCAACTGGAGCTAATGCACCTAATAAGTTTTATGATGAAGTTATTGCCTTTGGAAGACGACACAATATTTTAATTGCTAATGATAATCCCTATAGTTTTATTCTAAATAAAAAACCAATTAGCATCATGCGCTATAACCATGCAAAAGAAGTTTGCTTAGAGTTAAACTCATTTAGTAAAACCTTTAATATGGCAGGTTGGAGAGTTGGTATGTTGGTAGGCAGTTACGAGCACCTTAGCGCAGTGCTTAAGGTAAAAAGTAATATGGATTCTGGTATGTTTTATGCTGTTCAAAAAGGTGCTATTGAAGCCTTAAAATGTTCAGATATGTGGTTTGTAAGTTTAAATAGTGTTTACGAACAAAGACGAGAACTTGTTTGGAAATTAGCAGAAGCTTTAAACTGTACCTATGATGAGTATGCAACAGGTATGTTTGTTTGGGCAAAGTTACCTCCACATTTAAAGTCTGAAGAATTTACCGATTTAGTATTAAAGGAACATTCAATATTTATAACACCAGGCACAGTATTTGGAAGTAATGGCGAAGGTTATGTGCGTTTTTCATTATGCTCACCAGAAGAAACAATTAAAGAAGCGATAGCGAGAGTTTAGACAGATGAAACATATATATATCATAGGAGTAGGGTTAATTGGTGGAAGTTTTGCCTTAGATATAAAAAAGCATAACCCAGAATGTGTTGTGTATGGTATTGACAAAAGCGAAACGCATTTAGATAAAGCAAAAGCTCTAGGTGTTATAGATAAAAAAGCTATTTACGAAGATTTAAGTAAAGCAGATATTGTTATTGTGGCTATTCCTGTTGATGCCACTTTAGAAGTATTGCCAAAAGTATTAGATCTGGTTTCGGACAAAACGGTAGTATTTGATGCAGGTTCAACCAAAGAAGATATCTGTCTAAAGGTAAAGAATCATCCTAAACGTAGAAACTTTTTGGCGGCTCATCCTATTGCTGGTACAGAGTTTTCAGGACCTGATGCAGCAATTCATAATTTATATAACAACAAGACAAATATTATTTGTGAAGTTGAAGAAACTGCTTTCAAGCTTCAGGAAAAAGCATTGAAATTGTTTTCGGATTTGGGAATGCGTATTCGATACATGAATCCTAAAGCTCACGACAAACACATAGCTTATGTATCGCATTTATCACATATTAGTTCGTTTATGTTAGGTAAAACGGTAATAGAAAAAGAGAAAAACGAACGCGATATTTTTGATATGGCAGGTAGTGGTTTTGCAAGTACGGTACGCTTGGCAAAAAGTTCACCAGCGATGTGGGCACCTATTTTTAAACAAAATAAATCTAACGTTATTGAAACTTTAGATGAGTATATAGAAAACCTAAAACATTTTAAAAAACTGATGCAAGAAGATGATTTTGAATCGGTTTTTAAAGAAATGGAAACCACAAATCATATTAAAGACATTTTAAACGGAATAGAATAAAATTTTAGAAAAAGATTAATAGTAAGATGGAGAACAAGAAAGAATTAAGGAACTGGTTAGATGCTTTTAACTTAGATCATCCACTGGTAATTGCTGGGCCTTGTAGTGCAGAAACAGAAGAGCAAGTTTTAAAAATAGCACATCAGCTAAAAGATAGTGATGCAACGGTGTTTAGAGCAGGTATCTGGAAACCAAGAACGCGTCCAGGTAATTTTGAGGGAGTAGGAGCACTTGGATTAAAGTGGCTTCAAAAAGCAAAAGAAGAAACAGGGATGTTAATTACTACAGAAGTAGCAAACGCTAACCATGTAGAATTAGCTTTAAAGCACGATGTAGATATCCTTTGGATAGGTGCTCGTACAACTGTAAGTCCTTTTATAGTACAAGATATTGCAGATGCTTTAAGGGGAACAGACAAACCTGTTTTGATTAAAAACCCAGTAAACCCAGATTTATCTTTATGGTTGGGAGCAGTAGAACGTTTCTATACTGCAGATGTTAAAAATTTGGGTGTAATTCACAGAGGTTTTTCAACATACGAAAAAACGCGTTATAGAAATAATCCAGAGTGGCAAGTGGCAGTAGATTTACAAAATCGTTTTCCAGACTTACCGTTAATTTTAGATCCTTCACATATTGCTGGTCGTAGAGATATTATTTTTGATTTAAGTCAGACAGCACTAGACCTAAATTATGATGGTTTAATGATTGAAACACATCACGATCCAGATAATGCTTGGAGTGATGCTGCTCAGCAAATTACACCTGAGACTTTAATAAAGTATACGGAAGACTTACGTATACGAAAAGAAGTTGGTGAAGCAGCAGAGTTTAAAAACAAGATTAATACATTAAGAACTAAGATAGATGTTATAGATCATCAGCTAATTGAAATCTTAGGGAAACGTATGCAGGTCGCTGATGATATCGGTAGTTTAAAAAAGAAGCACAATGTTGCTGTTTTACAAAACAAGCGTTGGAATGAAATTTTGGGTAAAATGATTTTACAAGGTGAAGAAAAGAACTTAAGTGAAGAATTTATTCTTAGAATGTTTAAAGCCATTCACCAAGAATCGATTAATCATCAGGAAGAGATTATTAATCACTAAAATCAACTGTATAAAAAGGCTCGCAATTGCGAGCCTTTTTTTGTGCTATAATTACTGTACGTTTCTTTTAAAGATATATCGAGTTACAAAAATACCTTGTCCATCATTACTGCCAGCATCACTTTCAGAAGAGCTAACCACAAAATCAAGCTCCCAACCTTCGTTACCCATTGCTGTTAATTTAGAAGCAACAAGAGCATCATTTGCAACAATGTTTTGAAAACGAATTCCACCTAAGTTATAGAAGTTAAGGAGTTTGGTTTCCTCGAAATCTTTAACCCTAATATCTTTACGTTTCGACTTGTTTCTTGTGTTATCCTCTTCGGTTTGTTCAGAAGTAAATTCAGAATAATCTCTATCTACATTAGAAGATATAAGTCTTGAGCGTCCTAGTCCATTTGGAACAATAGACTCAACACTAGTGATTACCTTGTATTCAACCTGATTAGTTGGTTTTTCATCATTTGAATTTTCTTTATTTATAAAAGAAAATGAAATAAAGCCAATTATAATGGCTAATGCTAATAAGAAATTTTTTTTCATTGTGTTGATTTTTGATTATACATAAAAGTAAAGACTATTTTCTTTAAAAGTTGTTACTTTGCTATTATTTTAATTGTTGAATGATAGGAACAGTTTATAAATCTACCGGAAGTTGGTATACCGTTAAGACAATGAACGGTAAATTTTATGAATGTAGGATAAAGGGCAGATTTAGAATTCAAGGTATAAAAAGTACCAATCCTATTGCTGTTGGAGACAAAGTAGAATTTGAGTTAGAAACCAAAAATAATACCGAAACAGGTGTTATACATCGCATAGAAGAGCGTAGCAACTACATTGTTAGAAAATCGGTAAACCTATCTAAGCAAACACATATTATTGCAGCCAATATAGACCAGGTATTTCTTTTAGTCACCATAGATAATCCGCCGACGTTTACAAGTTTTATAGATCGCTTTCTGGTGACTGCC
>JASBSE010000543.1 GCA_030149115.1 Winogradskyella sp.
TTGAAACTCTTTACCAATTACAGTATCTGCATTAGCTTCCGTTTTCATAAAATCTGTCACTTGTCCTAATAATTCTTCTAAATGTAGTTCCATAATATTAATATTTTAAATGTTGAAAAATGATTTTATAATGCGTATTGGTCTATTCTCAACAGCCAATACTAATGTGTTTTGACCTTTATAATTAACATGGAATCCTCCAAATTGATAGTTTAAAAAAGAAAATACTGGATACAATTTTGAGTTTGCAATACAATCTCCCGTATCTATATTCATGTAAAACTGTTTCACCTTAAAGGATTTTATTATTCTTATTACAGTTCTAAAACTTAATTTCTTTGTTTTTTTATCAACCTTTACTGCTTTTGATTTTTCAGATTTCTTTTCTTTTTTGGCTTTTAGCGGATGGATGTAAAATTTTAAAAAGAATAGCTTTAGTTTTACTATAAAAATCTCTTTATCATCCTTAATTACATCTGCTCTTGTAAGACCTTTTAACTGAATATAATATTGCTCGTTTTTTGTATCTATAACCAAAATCATTGGCATTAATAACAAGTAAATGATTAATGATAAAAACAACAATATGATAATAGTTAACAACATGTTTTAAGTTTTATCCAAAGGAAAGCAAACTATAAACCTAGCACAATGATATTCATCAACTTAGGTGATTTTTTATACACTTTAACAAATTGAAATGAATTAGAAATTTGATTCTATTTAGACTTCATATTAGAACTATTCTTGTAGTTTCTTAAACTCTAGACTCAACTTTACCATAAAGTTTAATTCAGATTTATTGATTTTAGCAAAAGCATAGGCAATGTCATTACCAGTCTTAAGAATGAGCTTTTGTAATTCCCTTGTAAATAATTTAGGATTTTGATGTAGAAATTCAATAAACCTAGAAAAGCTGTTTTCTGCTGATGCATTGTCTTTTTGTAATGTATTGAACTGATTTTTTATGACATCTTGTTCAAGTTCCGTAAGATGAGGCCATCGCTTTTTTAGGCTTTCAGACAACTTTACATATTCTTCAAAAGACAAGTTATTATCTGCCTTAGAAATAGCATAAAACACATATCCTAAATGTATTAAAAAGTCCTTATTCATTTTGATTAAAATTACCGCATACAAAAGATATTTAAATCCTAAGAAACAAAGAATGATATTGGTCAATATCATAGAATATTTGCATCTAATTTCGTATCTTTATTGAGTATACCAATTACTATTTTGGTATGATTAAACAGGATAAGAAAATATTAAATAGTCTTCCGGAGGCCATCTCTAAAACTGCTATTAATGTTGACAAAAGTCAGAATTTCATTGAAGCAAATTGCATGGCTGAAAATATTTTTGTGCTAAAAAAGCCAAAGCTCAAAAATAAATCTATTAACATTCATACACTTTCTTACTGTCTTAAATCTAAAAATATAAATGTTAATCAGTTAAGGGCCATTTATAAGCAAGGTAAAGTAAAAAAAACCTCAAATAGTCCTATCCTAAAAGAGATTGGTGATGATATATTACTGTTTCAGGATGAAAAAATCATTAAAATCATCTTATCAAATATTCACCAAAATGAAAACGACGCTATTGTTGATATTAAAAACTGTGGTGTCGGTTTATATAAAAAGAATATAGCGAATGTTTTAATTCGAAATTATTGAACAAAAAATTAACGCTATTTACCTTAGGAAATTAGTTAAGCTAAACATTCCAAACAGAGCAAAACATGACCAGGGTCTTACTCATAGAAGATGATAAGGTTTTAAGAGAAAACACAGCCGAACTTTTGGAGCTCTCGGACTATGAAGTTTTTACTGCGCCAAATGGTGAGCTTGGGTTAAAATCGATTAACACTAATTTACCAGATATTATTATTTGCGATATTATGATGCCTAAACTTGATGGTTATGAAGTTTTAAATGAGGTCATTAAAAATAATAGAACAAAGCATATTCCTTTTATTTTCTTATCTGCCAAAACCGAACATCAAGATGTTAGAAAAGGTATGAACCTAGGAGCTGACGATTACATTACCAAACCCCTTACAGAAGACGATCTCATTAATGCTATAAAAAGTAGGTTAGCAAAAGCTAGTATACTTAATAACCAAGAACAAGACAATGTAAACAACTACTCAGAAAAAAATGAATTAATCAATCTTAATGACTTAAAGAATTTCTTTGACGATTATGGTAATGAATATACCTTTAACAAAGGTGACATTATTTACAGAGAAGGAGACCATTCTAATTTTATTTATCTAATTTCAAAAGGCGCAGTGAAATGTCACAAACTAGACTCCAAAGGAAAAGAATTAGCAATAGAACTTTACAAAGAGGACGATCTATTTGGTTACACATCCTTTACGCACAATTTACCTCATAAAGAAACTGCTACAGCTATAAAAGACACTGAATTAGTTGGATTATCCATAATGCAATTATCAGAAATTTTAAGCAACAATAATAAGCTAGCCATAGCATTAATTGATTATCTAACGGACGATTTATCACATTTTAAGGACCAGCTATTAGAAATGGCTTACAGTTCGGTAAATAAGAAAACAGCGAATACTATTCTTCAATTTGCCGAAAAGATAAATCGCAGACCTAACGATCCAATAAAAATTTCTAGAAATGACTTAGCAAGTGTTGCTGGTATCGCTACAGAAACCTTTATCCGTACGTTAACAAATTTTAAAAATCAAGGCTTAATTAAATCTGAAGGAAGAAACATCGTTGTTTTAGATATTGAAGGACTTAAGCAAATTGAATAATTGCCCAGAACTAAAATCATTGTAAAACAAAAGCAAACAGACTTTACATTATTGGGAATAAAAAATCAGCTATCACAAGACAAACCACTATAAGTACTAAACGAAAAAATAAATAATCATGGAAAATTCACTATTCTTTACAAAGTTTTGGGGTTGGTATCTTATCATTTTCTTTTTTGTACTGAGTTTTAATCCAAAACGTATAAAACAGATTTTTAGCAACCTCAAGGATGAAAAATTTTTAATTCTAGCTGCATTTATTTGCATTACGCTCGGTCTTACCACAATAATCTTGCATAACCATTGGGAATTAAACTATAGACTGGTTATTACATTAATTGGATGGTCATTCCTATTCTCTGGCTTAGCACTTTTTATTTTTCCGAACAAAACCGTGTCGTGGTTAATTTTGACTAATGTTAAAATGGTTCAGCTTATTTATATGCTACTATTCTTAGTCGGTTTATTTCTATTAAATATCGTCTATCAAATCATTCCATATTAACCAAAATTGATATTTATCATTTTTTAAAATTAAGGGGTTATTTATGTTTATCATCTGATATAAAACATAGGGTAATTTTAGTATCAGGTGCTATTAATCACGGAAAAAGCCAGAGTCATCTCTGGCTTTTTTTGATGGGAATATTGTATGACAAATATCATTGTAAAACGACGCTAAATACCTTAGCTTTAATAAGCTATAAAATGAAATTGTCATGAGAAATATTCTAATCCCAACAGACTTTTCTGCCAATGCAATGAATGCATTAAATTACGCTTCTGAATTGTTTAAATATGATAAAAGCAGGTTTTTTATAATGCACGCTTACCAAGATGAGATTTTTGAAGACGAAGACCTCATCAAAGAAGAAACATTAGTAAGAGTCACTAAGCAAGTTGCAGATAAATCCCAATCTAATCTTGATAAGGTCTTAAAAGAAATAAAGGACATTTTCCCAAACCCAAGACATAGCTATTCAATAATTTCTGCAAATAACATGCTGGTAGATGAAGCAGACAAGATTGTAGACGAAGAGAATATAGATATTATCGTTATGGGAACTCGTGGTAACACCAACGATAAAAAACTAACTTTTGGTAGTCATACACTACAAGTATTAAGATACGTTCAGTGTCCTGTATTGGCCATACCAGAACATTACACAGACATTCAACCAAGACATATACTTTTCCCAACCAATTATTTAATTCCGTATAAGAGAAGAGAATTAAAATTACTGTGCGAGTTAGCCGCACCTTACAGAGCTACAATAGATATGTTGTATGTAGCCGATAACGACAGTTTATCAATAAGACAACAAAACAATCAAAGTTTTGTAAAAGATGAACTTTGTAAAAACGAAATTAACTTTAAGACTGTAAAAGACTCTAGTATAACTGACGCTATCTGCAATTATATAGATAAAAATAATGTAGATATGTTAGTGATGGTTAACACCAGACACTCATTTTTTGAAAATATATTCTTTAAGTCTAAACTAGATGAAATAACCCTACGAATTGATATTCCGTTTTTGGCTCTGCAAAATATTAGACGTTATTAACTTTTAAAATCTGTCGTCATGAAAAAAATATTATTACCAACGGATTTTTCAGATAATGCATGGAATGCCATTACATATGCAATACAACTATATAAAAATGAAAAATGTAATTTCATTTTATTGAACACGTATACTCCTATTGTATATCAGGTAGAGTTTATGCAATCTAGCAAACCTCAGTTTCAACTTATGGAAACTATTAAGGAGACTAGTAAAAAAAGACTTCAGGATTTAGTTGAAAAAATAGAATCTGAGTTTCCTAATCTTAACCATCAATTCACAACCATTTCATCTTTTAATACACTTACAAGTGAGATAAGCGAATTGTATGAAGGAAATGTAATGGACCTTATAATTATGGGTACTAAAGGAGCTTCAGGTGTAAAAGAAGTTTTATTTGGATCTAACACCATGCAAGTACTCAATAATGTTAAGTGCCCTGTAATTGCTATACCTAGCGATTTTGATTTTGAAAAACCGCATGAATTGTTATTTCCTTCAGATTATGAAATTGACTTTAAAGACCAACACTTAGATCCACTTATAGATATTGCAAATCTGTATAATATTCGTATTAACGTTATGCATGTGCACTATGGCGAAACGTTAACCGAAAGACAAGAAAGCAACCGTAAAAAACTAGAAGAAAAGTTTAAAGGTATTGCACATTTATTCCACAATATTAAAAACAAAAATATACCAGAAGCCATTACAGAATTTCAAATAAAAACAAGAGTCAACCTGTTAGTGATGATTAACAATAAACATTCATTTTTTGAAAATCTATTCTTTAAATCCAATATAAAACATATAGGTTTTCATCTTAATGTACCATTTATGGTTATTCCGTCACAACTATAATTGAGACTGATTATTATCATTTCAAAATGTAAAAGTTAGCGGTAACTTTTGCTGATGAACTAAAGCTACCTGTCATGAAAAAAATACTATTACCAACGGATTTTTCGGATAATGCATGGTGTGCAGCCGTTTATGCACTTAAGCTCTATGAGAAAGAAGAATGCACATTTTATTTTCTACACTCTTATAAGATGAAAGCCTCTGCTATGTCTAATATTTCAAACAAATTATTGAGATATATGGCAGATAATGCAAATCAAGAGTTGCTAGCACTCAAAGACATGGCAGAAAGAGCAAATAACAACCTTAACCATGATTTTGAGATTCTACTTAGTGCAGATGCCATGGATAAAGCTATCGATATGGCTATAAGTAAATATAATGTAGACCTTGTTGTTATGGGAACCAAAGGTGCTACTGGTGCTAAAGAAATTTTTATGGGTAGCAATACTGTTAAGATCATCAAGCATGTAAAAACTTGCCCTATACTTTTAATCCCACACGAATGTGATTTCGAAATGCCAAATCAAATTGCATTTCCAACAGACTTTAACCGGTTTTATGGTGAAGAATTATTGCCACTAAAACAACTTTCTAAACTTTATGATTCTAAGATTAGAATACTTCATATTAATAAAGAAAAAAATCTGAGCCATCAACAAGATTATAATCTTGCAATGCTTAAAGCTTATCTAGAAGATTATCCGCATACCTTCCACTGGATGCCAGATTATACCAATAAAGAAAATGCAATAAAAGATTTTATTGAAGAACTGAACATAGACATTCTAGTAATGATTAACTATGAGCACAGCATTATAGAGAGCATTATTAACGAGCCTGTGATAAAGAAAATAGGCTTCCATGCCACAATACCATTTTTTGTGATTCCGTCTTCAGCTTAGTTCAATAAGTAACTGATTTAAAAAACCACAACTTAAAACATACAATCATGAGGCATAAGATATTATTACCAACAGACTTTTCGGACAATGCTTGGCATGCTATAGATTATGCCACTGAGCTTTATAAAAATGAGCCGACCGATTTCTACATCCTCAATGTGTTTTCTGCTACAGGAAACCTAGTAGAAAATTTAATGAAACCACAATCCGGAAACGATATTTACGAATCTAAAAAATGGGATTCAGAAGATGGATTAGCTAAAGTTTTAGACAAGTTAGTACTAACAAAGAAAAACAATCCGAAACATCATTTCAAAACTGTGTCTATGTTTAACAACACTATTGATGCTATTAAAGAAATCGTAGATAAAAAGGATATAGAAATGATAATAATGGGCACCAAAGGCGAAACACACTCTAGAGCTACAGCTTTTGGTAGTACTGCAATATATGTGATGGAAAAAGTACGCAATTGCCCTGTCATTGTAGTTCCGCTAGAAGCTGAAATAAAACTACCTAAAGAAATTGTTTTTCCTACGGGTTTTGAAGTACCATACAAACGCAGAGAACTAGTTTATCTAAAAGATATTGCTAAAAAGTCTAACGCAGCAATTATTGTATTACACATAAAAGAACAAGATAAGTTAAACGATAGCCAAAAAGACAACAAAGCACTTTTAGAAGAAATTCTGGAAGATTCAACATACAAACACCACACATTATCGCATAATTCAGTAATTGCAGCAATCAATGTCTTTGTTGAAAGTAGAGATAGTGATATGGTAGCATTTATCAATAAAAAGCATAAGTTTTTTGGCAGCATACTTTCTAGCCCATTGGTTAAGGAAATATCATTCCATTTAAATGTTCCAATACTAGCTATGCACGATCTTAGGAATTAAGTTTTAGAGTCAGCTAAGCCAAAAATGTTTTAGGCAGCATTTTTTAAAATGAGTAGAAATGCAAAATAATGGCATCATAATAACCAAATCATCTGGTGATAAAGTAAAATTTTCACTTAACAAATTGCGCTCATCATTAAAACGAACTGGAGCAAACAGAGAGACCATAGACCAAATCATAGATAAGGTTAGAGATGAATTGTATCAAGGTATTTCTACCAAAGAAATTTACAACAGAGCTTTTGCTTTACTAAAGAAAAAGAAAAGTCATTTTGCATCTAAATACAAACTAAAAAAGGCAATTTATGAGCTAGGCCCAACAGGATTTCCGTTTGAGCGTTTTGTGGGAGCTGTTTTAAAACACTCTGGTTACAATGTAAAAATCGGAGAAATTTTACAAGGTATATGCGTCACTCACGAGATTGATGTTGTAGCGCATAAAGGCAATGAAACTACAATTATCGAATGTAAATTTCATGGTGAGCAAGGCATTAACTGTAACGTAAAAGTGCCATTATATATCAATTCGCGCTACCAAGATGTAAA
>JASBSE010000552.1 GCA_030149115.1 Winogradskyella sp.
AAGAAAATTTTTCATCCAGAAATAAATTATAGTTCTTTTCTCAATCTTGCAACAGGAATGTCTAATTGCTCTCTGTATTTAGCAACTGTACGTCTGGCGATAGGATAGCCTTTTTCTTTTAAAATTTTAGATAGGGCTTCGTCAGTTAAAGGTTTCTTTTTGTTTTCTTCTTCAATAACCGTTTCAAGAATCTTTTTTATTTCTCTTGTAGAGACTTCTTCACCTTGATCATTCGTCATAGATTCTGAAAAGAATTCTTTAATCAGTTTGGTACCGTAAGGTGTGTCTACATATTTGCTGTTTGCTACTCTAGAAATGGTTGAAACATCCATTTCAATTTCATCAGCAATGTCTTTTAAGATCATTGGTCTTAGCTTACGCTCATCGCCCGTAAGAAAGTATTCTTTTTGATAGTGCATAATGGCACTCATGGTTACAAAAAGTGTCTGCTGACGTTGTCTTACAGCTTCTATAAACCACTTCGCGGCATCTAACTTTTGCTTTATAAAAAGTACAGCGTCTTTTTGTGCTTTAGATTTCTCCTTAGTGTCTTTATAACCTTTAAGCATATTGCTATACTCTCTAGATACATGAAGCTCTGGTGCATTTCTTCCGTTTAGGGTCAATTCTAACTCACCGTCTACTATTTTAATAGCAAAATCTGGGACAATATGCTCAACCATTTTGTTATT
Organism: Winogradskyella sp.; assembly: GCA_030149115.1. GTDB lineage: Bacteria > Bacteroidota > Bacteroidia > Flavobacteriales > Flavobacteriaceae > Winogradskyella. The sequence continues at coordinate 693 of JASBSE010000552.1, forward strand.
ACCAGCATAAGAACCACCAGGTTTTGGGTTAAGTCGTTCAACTTCTTCAATAGCATCTTTGAGTTGTTCTTCATCAATACTAAACTTTTGCATCAACTTCTTATAATGCTTCTTAGTAAACTGCTCAAAAGCTTTATCTATAATCTTACTGGCTAATTCTACATCAGGGTTTTGCTCTTTTCTGTTCAGTTGAATGCTTAAACATTCTTGCAAATTACGAGCACCAACACCAGCTGGATCTAGCTGCTGAACAATTTTAAGAACTTTTTCAACCTCTTCTTCAGATGTATATACATTTTGGGTAAAAGCTAAATCATCCGTGATGTCAGATAACGAACGTCTTATATAACCACTTTCATCTACGCTACCTACTAAGAAGTAAGCAATTTCTTCTTCTTGCTCAGAAAGTCTGAAGGTGTTAAGCTGATTAATTAAATGTTGCGTAAAGGATGTTCCTGCAGCGTAGGGTACGTTTTTTTCTTCGTCATCAGAACTATAATTATTGGCCTGTGTACGATAGTCTGGAATTTCATCATCGCTTAAATATTCATCAACATTTATATCGTCAGCATCAATAGTATCGTTGTCATTATAGTCGTCTACAGAGTTGTCAAACTCATCAAAATTATCGTCTGTAGGTTCATCTTTTCCAGTATCTAAAGCAGGATTTTCTTCAAGCTCTTGCTTTAAGCGTTGTTCAAAAGCTTGTGTAGGAAGCTGTATCAACTTCATAAGTTGAATTTGCTGTGGAGAAAGCTTTTGAGAAAGCTTAAACTGTAAATACTGTTTTAGGGACATTGAAATTTCTGTTGAATATAAAAGTAAGAAAAAAACCTGTGAGGTAACTTATACCTTACAGGTTTAATAATAATTTTAGAACTCTGCGTTTTGAGGTGTTCTTGGATACGGAATAACGTCTCGAATATTACCCATTCCTGTTGCAAACATGACGAGTCTTTCAAAACCAAGGCCAAAACCAGAATGAACAGCTGTACCATATTTTCTAAGATCTAAGTACCACCATAATTCTTCTTCTGGGATATCTAACGCTTTCATTTTTTCTTTAAGAACCTCTAAACGTTCTTCACGTTGAGATCCACCTACCATTTCACCGATACCAGGGAAAAGTATATCCATAGCTCTTACGGTTTTTCCATCCTCATTTAAGCGCATGTAAAAGGCTTTAATGTTAGCTGGATAATCGAATAAGATTACAGGACATTTAAAGTGTTTTTCAACTAAATAACGTTCGTGCTCAGATTGAAGATCTGCTCCCCATTCTTCAATGATATATTTGAATTTCTTTTTCTTATTTGGCTTACTATTTCTTAGGATATCTATAGCTTCTGTATAGCTTACACGTTTAAAGTTGTTTTCTACAACAAACTTAATTTTGTCTAGTAAGTTCATTGGGCTACGCTCTGCCTGAGGTAGCGTCTTTTCAGCATCTTGTAAACGCTTATCTAAAAATTCTAAGTCTTCTTTGTTGTTTTCTAGCACATAGCCTAAAACAGATTTTAAGAAATCTTCAGCTAAATCCATGTTGCCAGCCAAGTCCATAAAGGCCACTTCTGGTTCTATCATCCAGAATTCAGCTAAGTGGCGAGAGGTATTTGAATTTTCAGCTCTAAAGGTTGGCCCAAACGTATAAACCTTGCCTAAAGACATCGCAAAAGTTTCAGCTTCTAGTTGTCCAGAAACGGTTAGGTTAGTTTCTTTTCCGAAGAAATCTTCTTTATAATTTACATTGCCATCTTCTGTTAATGGTGGATTTTTAGGATCTAGAGTGCTCACTCTAAACATTTCACCAGCACCTTCAGCATCACTTCCTGTGATTATAGGAGTATGCATATAGTAAAAGCCATTCTCGTTAAAATACTTGTGAATAGCAAAGGATAACGAAGAGCGTAAACGCATTACTGCACTAAACGTATTAGTTCTTGTACGTAAGTGAGCGTTTTCTCTTAAAAACTCGAAGGTGTGTTTTTTTGGCTGAATAGGGTAGGTTTCGGCATCAGAATCTCCTAAAACTTCAAGTTCTTTTACCTGTATTTCTACCGATTGGCCTTTTCCTTGGCTTTCTACCAGTTCACCTTTTATATGAATAGCAGCACCAGTTGTGATGCGCTTTAATAAGGCTTCATCAAAATTTTCAAAATCTACAACACATTGAATATTATTTATGGTAGAACCATCATTTAAAGCAATAAATCTGTTGGCTCTAAACGTTCTTACCCATCCTTTTACGGTAACATCTTGTAAGGTCACATCTTGTGAAAGCAGTTCTGCTACAGTTTTTGTTGTCATTTTTTAAATATTTTGAATGCTAAGATAATTTTTATTCTTTGTTTTTTGAGTTCTCGTCGGAATCATCTTCCGAAGGAATGATATCTATCGTTGGTTTACGCAATACTTCCTTGTTGGCAATATTACGTTCTAATGATAATAATAGCGATGGTAATAACAATAAATTAGATAACATTGCGAACAATAATGTTATTGAAACCAAAGCTCCTAAAGCTACAGTACCACCAAAACTAGAAATGGTAAATACAGAGAATCCAAAGAACAGAACAATTGAAGTGTAAAACATACTTACTCCTGTTTCTCTTAACGCAGCGTAAACCGATTTTTTAATCTTCCAATGGTTGGCTTGCAATTCTTGTCTGTATTTTGCCAAAAAGTGAATAGTATCATCTACCGAAATACCAAAAGCGATACTAAAGACTAATATTGTTGAAGGCTTTATAGGTACACCTAAGTAACCCATTAAACCAGCTGTAACTAACAATGGTAATAGGTTAGGGATAAGTGATACAATAATCATCCTAAACGAACGGAACAAATATGCCATAAATAGCGATATAAGTATAATGGCAAGCGTTAATGAAATAACTAGGTTTCTTACAAGGTATTTTGTGCCTTTTTGAAACACTAAAGCTTTACCTGTCATAGTAACTTCGTAACGCTCTTTAGGGAAAACTTTATCTATTTTATTCTGAAGATTTTCCTGAATACGTTCCATTTTATCCGTACCAATATCTTTCATAAAGGTAGTAATACGTGCATATTGCCCTGTGCTGTCTACAAAATTCTTAAGTAAATCTACATCAGAAGATGAGTTTTTAGCATAAGACAGAATGAAACTGTTTTCTTGGCTGGTTGGTAATTGGTAATATTTAGGGTTGCCGTTAAAGTAGGCTTGCTTACTGTATTTTACCAAGCTTACAACAGATATTGGCTTAGACAATTCTGGTGTTTCTTCAATAAGTTCTTCAAGCTCATTAATGCGTTTTAAAGTCGCCAATTTCATAACGCCTTTTTTACGCTTAGTATCTACCATTATTTCTAAAGGCATTATGCCGTTAAACTCTTCTTCAAAAAAGCGAATGTCTTTAAAAAATTGTTTGTCCTTTGGCATATCTTCAATCAAACTACCAGATATTTTCAT
>JASBSE010000217.1 GCA_030149115.1 Winogradskyella sp.
ATGAGTTTATAGATAAGGATTAATGGCAAACGCAAGGTATGAAGGATTTATTTGAAAAGATTTATCGAGATAAGGGACCTTTAGGAAAGTGGGCAGCACAAGCGGAAGGTTATTTTGTATTTCCAAAGTTAGAAGGGGAAATTTCTAATAGAATGAAATTTCAAGGAAAAGAAGTAATTACTTGGAGTATAAATGACTATTTAGGTTTAGCAAATCACCCAGAAGTAAGAAAGGTTGATGCAGAGGCTGCAGCTAAATATGGTTCTGCTTACCCAATGGGAGCTCGTATGATGTCTGGTCATACAGATTTGCATGAGCAATTGCAGAATGAGCTAGCAGAATTTGTAAGTAAAGAGGCAGCTTATTTATTGAATTTCGGTTATCAAGGAATGGTATCTACAATTGATGCCTTAGTTTCTAAAGATGATATTATTGTTTATGATGTAGATGCACACGCTTGTATTATTGATGGTGTTCGTTTACACATGGGAAAACGTTTTACATATAAGCACAATGATGTAGAGAGCTTAGAAAAAAACCTTGAACGCGCTACTAAAATGGCAGAGCAGACAGGTGGTGGAATCTTGGTGATTTCTGAAGGTGTTTTTGGTATGCGTGGTGAGCAAGGACGTTTAAAAGAAATAGTTGCTCTTAAAAAGAAATTTAATTTCAGATTATTTGTGGATGATGCTCATGGCTTCGGGACATTAGGTAAAACTGGAGCAGGAGCAGGACAGGAGCAAGGTGTACAAGATGATATTGATGTTTATTTTGCAACATTTGCTAAGTCTATGGCTAGTACAGGTGCCTTCATTGCAGGTGACCAAGAAATTATAGACTATTTAAAGTATAATCTGCGTTCACAGATGTTTGCTAAATCTTTACAAATGCAACTTGTAGTTGGTGCATTAAAGCGTTTAGATATGTTACGTACTATGCCAGAATTAAAGCAAAATCTTTGGACAATAGTTAATGCTTTACAGTCTGGTTTAAAAGAACGTGGTTTTGATATTGGTACTACACAAAGTTGTGTTACGCCTGTGTATTTAAAAGGAAGTATTCCTGAGGCTATGGCTTTAGTTAAAGATCTTCGTGAAAATCATGGAATTTTCTGCTCTATAGTAGTTTATCCTGTAATACCTAAAGGATTAATTTTATTAAGAATGATTCCTACCGCAACACATACTTTACAAGATGTACAAGATACATTAGATGCGTTTGATGCTATAAGAGAGCGTTTAGAAAATGGAACTTATAAAAGAATGTCGGCTGCTTTAATGGCAGCAATGGGAGAATAGTTTTTCTCTTTTGATATAAACTAAAAAAGGATTTGCAACTAGCAAATCCTTTTTTAGTTTATAAATCTTTTCTAAATGTTTTACGTCTTTTATATACTACAGGGTCAAAATGTTTCCATATTTTATGTATAGCTTCATTATCTTCTAGTTCTGGAGTTCTGTAACAATTTTTTATCCCTTTTTCGGTAAAGGTTTCGTAATATTCATTAAATATCACAGCATGAACTCCTTTGTTTTGATATTCAGGGTGTATACCAATTAAATAGAATATAACATCCTTGCTATTTTTCTTAGCTTTTAAAATATGTCTAAATCCAAATGGAAATAGTTTTCCATTTGCTTTTTGAAGAGCTTCTGCAAATCTTGGCATAACGATAGCAAAACCAATTAGTTTGTCGTTTTCATCAACCACAAACTTTATGTATTCAGGATTAACAAAGCTTATGAATTTCTTCTTAAAATATTCTTTTTGAATATCAGTAATTTCAACGAATGAAGATAAAGATGCATAACTTTCATTAAACAAATCAAACATCTTGTCTGCATAAGGCATTACTTCTTCAGTTTTACTAAACTTTAAAGATTTAAGTTTGTATCTGCGTTTAATAAGCTCTTGAGCCTTTTTAAAAGTTTCTGGTTTCACATTTTTAAAAGGAAATTTACTCTCAGAATATTCCTTTTCAATTACATAATCATGTTTTTTATAATGATTGACATAATACGGATGGTTGTACCAAGTAATCATAGGAGCTATACTATCAAAACCTTCTGTCATTACACCAACTTTATCTAAGTTTGAAAATCCAACAGGTCCTTCTGCATATTTAAGTTTATGATTACGTCCTATATTTTCAATGGTTTCTAGCAAAGCTTTGCTCACCTCAAAGTCATCAATAAAATCAAACCAACCAAAGCGCATTTTTTTTATTTGTTGTTTATCAACTTCAAGCCAATTTACAATAGCGGCAATTCTTCCAACAACTTCTTTTCCTTTATAAGCAAGAAAAAAGCTCGCTTCAGCGTCTTTAAATATTGGGTTTTTGTCTTTATTAAAAGTTTCTAATTCTTGCTTTATAATTGGAGGTACCCAATATTTTGAGCCTTTATAGAGTGAAAACGGAAACTTTACAAAGGTTTTTAAACCTTTTTTAGTTGTTACTTCTTTAACTATAATCATGTAGAAATTTAATTACCTTCGGAATCAGAATTATCTTTTTTATTCTTCTTTTTTCGTTTTTTCTTAAACTTACCAGTGTTGCCATTACCATTATCAATTTTCTTGTCTTTATGAAAATCTAAACGGTAAGAGGCACCAAATGCAATATTGAAAACAGAAGGTGTATCTTTAGTATTAAATGCTATATTAGCATCTAGTTGAAAATCTTTTGTCCATAAATAAGCTCCTCCAACTCTAAAAATATTATCGGCATAAAAATCACTCTTAATACCTTGTGCTTCTCCAAACACAACCCATTGAGGAGTAAAAGAGTGAGTTAAAGTAAAGATGTATTGAAAGTCAGAGTATTCAGATCCAATTCTATCTTTCACTAAGTTCATAACAAATACCCAACCACCATTAAAGTTGTTTTGAGTAGCAATCATAACCTTAGGGCTAAAACCTTCAACATCTGGTGCGGTGTAAGGGTTATTTTTAGTATCAAAATTAGCACCAACGTAAACGGAAACAGCAGGAATTAAAGATTTCCATTGAAATTTTCTGTTTGCATGATAGCTATATAAATTAGGTTTGGCTTCTTCAGCGTTTTTGTACGGATCATATACTAAGTATTTTGCGCCTAGCGTGAAGTTTTTAAAATTAGAACGTTTATCCTCTACAGGGACAGAAGCATTATTGTAAGTTACTTTGTCATTTTGATAAACTCCATCTAACGAAATTTCAAGCTCTTCAAATAATAAACCATATCTTAATGAAAAATCAATTCCAAATCCAGAAACCTTATATTGTAAAGGTGTATGCTCTTCACTTACGGTAAAAGCACCTATTTCTGCTTGTGCAACATTAGTGCCAACCGAAAATGCACTTACAGAAACACCAGGACGGTTAGAGTTGATAACTTCTGTGTACTGTGCATTAGCCGAGTTGTAGGTTAGTGCTAAAAGAATAATAAAAAGTGATTTGAGAACTCTCATGGTTTCTTGGTTTAGGTTCAAATATATAGATTTTATAGTTTTTTTAAGGAAATATAACGGAATATAAGTAAGTATAATTGTATTTTTGAACATTACTTTTCTTTATGATACAAGAAGCTTCAATGACAGGGTTTTTAAGAACAATATTAATTATTCTTTTGGTATGGTATGGATTAAAGATTCTAGCAAGACTTTTTGCTCCTCTCCTTATGAAATATGTTGCAAAAAAAGCTGAAGAACGTTTTGGTCAACAATTCGGTGGTTTTCAAAATCAGTCGCAGCAACGAAACCAGCAAAAAAGGAGAGAAGGTGAAACCGTAATAGACAAGATGCCAGAGCGTCATAAATCTTCTAATGACGAAGTGGGTGAGTATATAGATTACGAAGAAATAGATTGATTTTAATCGCCTCAAATTTGAGATTGTCAGTAAATTTTAAGTACTTTTCAATCTGAATTATTTAGATACTTTTTCATGTCATTTTCATTCAAAAGAGTTTTACCACATATCCTTGTTCTTCTAGGATTTGTAATATTATCATTAGCTTATTTTAGCCCGGTTTTACAAGGCAAAAAAATATTTCAGAGCGACATTATGCACTATATAGGCATGGCTCAGCAACAAAAAGATTTTGCTCAGTCTACTGGTGAAGAAACTTACTGGACTAACAGTGCGTTTGGTGGTATGCCAACTTACCAATTAGGTGCTCAGTATCCTAATAATTATATTAAAAAACTCGATTTATCGCTACGGTTTTTACCAAGACCAGCAGATTATTTATTTCTCTATTTTATAGGGTTTTATATGTTGCTGATATCACTTAAAGTAGATTTTAAACTTTCTGCACTAGGCGCATTAGCCTTTGGGTTTTCCACCTATCTTATTATAATTTTGGGAGTTGGGCATAATGCCAAGGCTCATGCAATTGCATATATGCCTATGGTACTTGCTGGTATAATTCTCACCTTTAGAAAAAAATACGTTCTAGGGTTTTTGCTTACAGTAGTTGCCTTAGGTTTAGAGATTGTGGCTAATCATCCTCAGATGACATACTACTTGTTATTTCTAGTGATAATATTAGGGGTCGTGTATTTAATTGATGCTTATAAAAAACAAGTTCTACCCCATTTTTTTAAATCGGTTGGATTGTTAACTGTAGCAGCTTTATTAGCGGTTGGTCTCAATGCTACCAATTTAATGGCGACGCAAGAGTACGCTAAAGAAAGTACGAGAGGAAAGAGTGAATTAACTATAAATCCTGATGGATCATCAAAAGAAGCCACTTCAGGTTTAGATAAAGATTATATTACGGAGTATAGTTACGGATTAGCAGAAACGTTTAATTTGTTTATTCCACGTTTTATGGGTGGCGGAAATACTGAAGATATTGGTAAAGATTCTGAAACTTATAAAACTTATGTTTCCATGGGAGCTTCACCTATTGAAGCTTTAGAGCTCTCAAAAAATGCACCAATGTATTGGGGAAATCAACCCATTGTAGAAGCACCAGCTTATGTGGGAGCAGTTATTCTGTTTTTGTTTGTTCTTGGTTTGTTTTTGGTTAAAGGACGCTTAAAATGGTGGCTAGTTGCTGGCTCAATCTTTTCACTGTTACTATCCTATGGAAAAACAGAACCTTTTAGTTTTATAACAAACTTCTTTATAGATTATGTACCGCTTTATGACAAGTTTAGAGCAGTAACATCAATTCAGGTGTTGTTAGAGTTGTGTATTCCCGTACTTGGAATTTTTGCTTTAGTACGATTATTTAATGATTTTGAAAAAGAAGAACAAAAGCTAAAAGCGTTAAAATATACAGTTGCAATTACTGGCGGTTTATGCCTTATATTCTTACTGTTTAAATCTGTATTTTTTGATTTTGAAAGTTTAAGAGATCAAGGCATACCAGAAATGTTGGTAGATGCTTTAATTGAAGATAGAAAAGCTTTATTTAATACAGATACCATAAGATCTTTAGTCTTAGTATTGTTATCTGCAGGAACAATTTATTTCTTTTTGAAGAAAAAACTATCTGAAAATTTAGTAGTTGTTGTTTTTGCTGTTTTAATTCTTTTTGACTTGGTGTCATTTAACAGAAACTATGTTAACAACGATAATTTTGTTTCGGCACTAAAAGTAGATAGACCTTACCAGCCAAATGCTGCTGATAAAGAAATTTTAAAGGATAAAGGTCATTATCGAGTGCTAGACATGTCAACTCAGGGTCAACGTCAACCAGCGCGAGCAGCCTATTTCCATAATTCGTTATTTGGTTATCATGCCGCCAAATTAGGACGCTATAATGATTTAATGGAATTTCACATTTACAACAACAATATTAATGTGCTTAATATGCTGAATACCAAGTATATTATTGCAGAAGATCAAGGTCAAATATTTCCGTATGATAATCCTGATGCTAATGGTAATGCATGGTTTGTTAGTGAGTTAGAAGAGTTACCAAATGCCAATGAAGAAATAAAAGCTTTGGGAACATTAGATACAAAACAAAAGGCAGTTACAACAATGTCTGATTATGGTAGTTATCCTGAAATTTCAACCTTTAAAGTAGATTCAACAGCTTCAATAAATTTAAAAGAGCATAAGCCAAATTATCTTAAATACAAATCTAATAATGCAAACAATGGTTTTGCAGTTTTTTCTGAAATCTATTATAAAGATGGTTGGAATGCCTATATCGATGGTAATTTAAAACCACATATTAGAGTCAATTATGTGTTGCGAGGTATGGAAATTCCGGCAGGTAAGCACACTATTGAGTTTAAGTTTGAACCACAAGTTGTAGAAACAGGGAGTAAAATAGCTTTAGCAAGTTCTGCTATTTTTGGTGTGTTATTGTTGTTGGGTGTGTTTTTTCAATTTAAGAAGAAAAAGGAGGTTTAGTTCTAAATGATGAATCCTCAGAAAGTACTTATAATTACATATTATTGGCCGCCAGCAGGAGGACCAGGTGTACAACGTTGGTTAAAGTTTGTAAAATACTTACCTGAGTTTGGTATAGAACCAATTATTTATTGTCCTGAAAATCCTAATTATCCAATCATTGATGAAAGTTTGGTGAATGAAATTCCAAAGGATATTACCATTTTAAAACAACCCATTAATGAGCCTTACAGATTAGCAAGTTTCTTATCTAAAAAGAGCTCTAAAAAGATAAGTTCTGGAGTTATTCCTAAGACTAAAAAACAATCTTTTATTGAGCGTTTAATGCTCTATGTTCGTGGTAATTTCTTTATTCCAGATGCGCGTAAAAATTGGATAAAACCTTCTGTTGCATTTCTCTCAAAATATATAGAAAAGTATCAAATTGAAACCATAATAACAACTGGACCACCTCACAGTTTGCATGTTATAGGACTTCAACTAAAACAGAAATTAAACGTCAAATGGATAGCAGATTTTAGGGATCCTTGGACGACGATAGGTTATCATAAAGCTTTAAAACTTTCAAAAGCTTCAGCGCAAAAACATCTTCAATTAGAATCTCAGGTTTTAAATTCAGCAGATTCTATTATCGTTACAAGTAATCACACTAAAAACGAATTTTCAACCAAGACCAAGCAGCCCATTTTGGTCATTACCAATGGATATGATAACCATTCGGTTAGAGTAGAAGGGAAGGACAAAAAATTCACTCTATCTCATATAGGATCGTTATTGTCAGAACGAAATCCGAAGATTTTGTGGGAAGTTCTTTCAGAATTAATTTCTGAAAATGAAGCATTTTCAAAAGCATTTCAATTAAATCTTATAGGTGTTGTAAGTGACGATGTGCTCGAGTCTATTCATAATTCAGGTTTAAAAAATCATGTAAATCGTGTTGGTTATGTAAGTCATGATGAAGCAATAAAGTATCAAATGCAATCACGCTTATTGTTGTTAATAGAAATAGATTCTGAAGATACCAAAGCCATTATTCCAGGTAAATTATTTGAATACTTAATTTCAGAAACACCTATTCTAGCTATTGGTCCAGAAGATTCTGATGTGCAACAAATCATTACAAAGACCAATACAGGTGTGTATTTTAATTATCATCAAAAGGAAAGATTAAAGAATCAAATCTTGTCTTATTTTGATGCTTATTTAAGCAATAATCTTAATGTACATGCTATAGGATTACAACCATACAGCAGAAAAGCATTGACAAAGCGTCTAAGTGAAGTTATAAAGGAGCTGTAAGCTTAAAGTTAACGTCTTAAGTTGTATTTTGCGGTATCATGGGAATCGTATTAAACCAATCATTTAAAAACACAATAAGTACCTACATTGGTTTTGGTATAGGTGCCATAAATACACTTTTCTTATACACCAATTTTTTAACTGATGAATATTACGGTCTGGTTGCATTTGTGTTATCTGCAGCCAATATTATGATGCCTTTTATGGCATTTGGAGTCCACAATGCCATTATAAAATACTATTCAACCTTTAAGACAAAAAATAGCAT
>JASBSE010000218.1 GCA_030149115.1 Winogradskyella sp.
CTAACAGATGGCGAAGAACGTGTCTTTATAAAAAACGTTAAAGTTGCTGAAGGAGGAGTAGATCTTAGACGTAAGTTAATGTCCGAAGGCAAAATTTCTACCAACGGTATTTTGTTCGATTCTAGTTCTGCTAATATACAACCACAATCTCTCGGTATTGTAAGACAAATTTCTCAAGTATTAATGCAAGATACCAGTATTAAACTCAAAATTGTTGGACATACAGATTCTGATGGGCCAGACGACTCTAATTTAAAGTTGTCTAAAGACAGAGCCGAAGCTGTAAAAACTGCTTTGGTAAAGATTTATAATATTTCGGCAGAGCGTCTAACTACTGAAGGCAAAGGAGAATCAGAACCAGTTGCCGATAATAGCTCTACTGATGGTAAAGCGCAAAACAGACGTGTAGAGTTTGTGAAAATTTAACCGCAACCAAATCTCGAAGTCCCTGAGTCTGAAAACGCCAAATTTATTTTGGCGTTTTCTTTAGTTTTAAGCCATACCTTTTGTAGTATTGCAAACACTTATTTTCTTATTTATTTAACGATGATAAAACGACAAAAAGCCTCAATAAAACACTGTATTATCCATAAAGTTGGCAACAAATTTAACGATACCAAAAACGCGTTTTCAGATGCTGCTGTACATTTTGATGAAGCCACCTACAACCTTATGTTACCTTATTTGCTAAAACCTTTTGTAAGTGTGGCCGAGAACTACCGTTTTCATCATCATAGTAATGTTGGACTTAATGAGATCAACACCTATAGCGACCAACTTTTTAAAGAGGAAGCTGATTTTGTAGAGACTTCAAAACACATTGTAACACATCTATATGAACAAAGCAATTCAGCGCAAATAAAAACAGGAGATGTACTGGTTTGTCATTTTGAAAACATTCAATACGAAGACTTTTTTGTAGATGCCATTGGCATTTTTAAAATTGAAAATAAGACCGAGTTTTTTCAGACCTATTTAGAAGAAGGCAACTACGACATTTTGGTTCAAAAAGGCATACAAGCCAAAAAGGTGGATAAGGGCTGTTTAATCTTAAACACCTCAGATATGGAAGGCAAAATAGTGTTTAGTGTAGACAACAACACGTACGACACTCAATACTGGATTAAAAGCTTCCTAAACATTAAATACCCAGACGATAGCAACCAACACACTAAAAACTGTATAGAACTCTGTAGAGAGTTTTCTAAAGAGGTTTTACAACCCAATTTTGGTGGACAAGAGCAAAGTAATTTCTTAGCCAAAACGGTAGACTTTTTTAAGGAAAATGAAATTGTAAATATCGAAAACTTTAAAGAAGAAGTGTTTGAGGAAGAAGACCAAATACAACTTTTTGAAGACTACAAAAAAACCTACGAAGCCGAAAACAATGTGCTTATTAGAAACCAATTTGATGTCTCAGAACGCGTCTTAAAAAAGCAAAAACAAAAGATAAAATCCGAAATAAAACTAGACACCAACATACAGATAAAACTCGATGTTGATGCACCAGATGCTTCTGCTGAATATCTAGAACGCGGTTATGATGAAGAGAAGAAGATGCACTATTACAAGGTGTTTTTTAATGAAGAGGCTTAGAACAGATAGAATTTATTTTACGGACACAAATCAATATTAGATTATATAAAACCTAATTTCAGAAACAGTTCTCAAACACATAAAATCAAAAAAAAACTTCATTCATTTTTTCTTAATTTAGAGCCATATGGCAAAACACAAAAAAGAAGATTTTGAAGATTTTGGTTTAGGCGAAAAATCATACTCTAAAGGCTATAGAAGCTTAAACAAAGATGGAAGTTTTAATATCGAAAAAACAAACATCAGCTTCCTTGAGCGTTTAAACTTCTTTCATAGTTTGGTAACTATGAAATGGTCTCATTTCTTTGGCATTGTAGCACTTACCTATTTTCTTGTTAATACGTTTTTTGCAACTATCTACAGTCTTATTGGCATAGAACATTTAACTGGCATTCACGGTTTAACTCCTTTTGAGCAGTTTATGGAGGCTTTCTTTTTTAGTGCTCAAACCATAACAACTTTA
>JASBSE010000567.1 GCA_030149115.1 Winogradskyella sp.
TGTTGATGCTAATGGACACTTAGCTAATTCTGCTTACACCAATTTTATGAGCCATGCAAGAATGTCTTTTTTTAGCGAACAAGGCTTTTCTATGCCAGAAATTATGAAGCATAATATTGGGCCTGTAGTATTCTATGAGCATATGTACTATTTTAAAGAATCCTTTATTGGAACACCAATTACAGTTACTATTGAAGTGTCTGGATTAAGTGAAGATGGTATGCTTTTTATGTTTGAACATAATTTTTATAACCATAAAGGTGAGAATTTAGCCTACTGCGAAATGCAAGGTGCATGGATAGATTTAAAAGCTAGAAAACTGACGGGTTTGCCTGACGAATTATTACAGTTGGCAAATACATTTCCTAAGTCTGAAAACTATAAAGTGCTTACCAAAGAAGATACTAGGAAGCACGGTGTGAGACCGAAGCCACTTGAGATTTAAGGTTACTTAAACGGTTGATGCTGCTTGAATGTTTTTATATGAACATTCTTTATAAAAGGTTTAAGAACTTTGTTTGGTAAGCCATATTTATGCCTGCAATAACAAGTTAAAGTTTTTGGTTGTGCGCCAAGTGTACTTTTAATTTCAGAAGCTGTTCTACCAAGATTTATTTGAGAGGATTTAGTTTCTATTCCTAAACGAACATAGTCATTTAGAATTCTAGGATAGATGGCATATTCTTTATTGTTTGAATAGTCTATGCCAATAAAATGCGCATCAAGATGGTCACCATTTTGCATTGCAGATAAGAATCCCACAAGCTTCCCATCCAGAAAATAACCCTTAACAATGAAATTGTCTTTGTAGGTGTTTTTTAGATGTGTATAGGTGTTTAGATTTAGTATTTGAGCATTAAAATCTGCATTATCTATTGTGTTTTGATATAAAGCTTGTAGCTCACCTAAGTACATTTTGATGTCCTCTTTACTTAAGAGTTTGGACTCTAGAACATCACTTTTTGCATCAGCTCTATTGGCTTTTACTCTGTATTTAGACTTTAAAGCTGAAGTGTAATCTTCAAAAGATTTCCACGTAGAATCAAGATAAATAATCATGTTTGGCTCCACATGCATGGAAGCATAATCAAAACTTTTTAAATGATCTGTAATGTAGAGTGATTCGTCTTCAAAATCTTTAATAAAGATAGTACTGAGACGTTTGCAGCGATAGAGTTTTTTTACAGCTTTTGCAATGGCTTTAAAAGTTTCTACCTTAGGTTCGCCTTCCTTTAAAAATGTACCATATTCACCACTTAAAAACACATTGCCACAAAACAATACTTTGATGTGATTATTGCAAAATAGGTTATTTACTATGCTTCTTAATTTATGAGACATAGCAATGTTTTTGGTAATAGTTTCTATGCCAATGGTTACAATCTGTGTGTTAGCAAAAGCTACAGCTTCTCCATCTTTTAAAATGAACAAATAATTAAACTCAATATCGGTATTTGCAATTTCAAAAGCTTTTAAAAACTCTGGCGAATAATAAATATTGTTAGTACAATTGAGGCTCTTCCAGTAAGATTTAGGAATGGAATCAACGGTTTTAAATATTTCAGAATTAAGAGACAAATTACTTTTTCTGCTTTCGTTTCATAGTCACTAAATATACACCTGTAAAAATCAGAACCATGGCTCCTATTTTTATTGCATCTATAAAATCTGCTCCGACAGCAAGTGCATATAGTGCAGCGATAACAGGTTGAAGGTAAATAAAAATACCAACAGTAGAGGCTTTTAGCTGACTTAGTGCATAGGGATTTAAAAGGTAAGTACCGAAAGTTGCACCAACGACAACAAAGATTACAGAGAATGTAATATAAGGTGTAAAAGATTGCCATTGTACTTCTCCTAGCTCATTATAACCAAAAGGGATTAGCATAAACAAACCGATTAAAAACAACCATTTTATAAATGTAACTGGATGGTATTTTTCGGTTAGTTTTTTTATTAGAATTACATAAATACTATAAGAAATGGCATTAACTAGAATAAGAAAATTACCCAATGGTATATTGTCACCTGCTCTACCAGATTTTCCGTAAATGGTTAGGACAAGGGCACCACATAGAGCAATGACGATACCTATAATTTTTTTTGATGTTATTTTTTCTTTTAGAAAATAAGAGGAAAGTACAAGGATAATCACCGGAATAATAGTCATTATGGAAGAGGCATGTATAGGTGATGTGTATTCTAACCCTTTAAAAAAGAACAAGAGATTTACTACCATACCAAATATAGCAGCAACTACAAATTTGATATAATCTTTCTTTTCAATTTTTTCTTTAGGAAAAAAGAAGCTTATTAACCAAAATAGAACAGTTGCTCCTATTACTCGTAAGAGTACAAACCCAAATGGTTTAATGTAATTTTCGTTCATTACGGTTTTAGCAATAGTATAGTTAAGACCGTATAAAAGCTGTACCGTAAACAGTGCAACTAACGCATACTTTCTACTATCCATGTATTACTTTTTTTGCCGCTTCAACTACTTTTTTAGAGTTGCCAATAAATATTTTGTCGTTTAATATAATTACTGGTCGTTTAAGAAAGGTATAGTGCTCTAGTATGTAATTTTTATAATCGTCTTCTGTGAGAGATTTATTCTTTAAATCTAATTCTTTATAAAGTCTGGCACGTTTGCTAAAGAAACTTTCGTAACTATTAGTTAAGCTACGCATCTCCTCAATTTGTTTCTCAGTAATTAGTTCGGTTTTTATGTCCTGAAGTTGAAAATCATTTGGAAGATTTAGTTTGCTGATGATTCTTTTGCAAGTATCACAAGTACTTAGATGATAGATTTTTTTCATAGCTTATTGAGCTTGTATTTATAGCGTTGCAAAGAACGGACTTTTAATGCGAATATTTATAGAATGCTTACTCAACTTTAAGATATGGGTCAACCGCATCAAATGGAATAACAAACTCGGTATAACCTTGATCGTAAGAAGCAACTTCGTATACATTGTAAAGAAAAACTAAACCATCTTCACTAAAGCCAATATTTTCAGGTAACTGAAATGCTTTCCCAAAAAAGTAATCTTCTATTTGATTATTTTCTTTGTCAGCATCAATAGATTTTAAAAAATGGTCCTTTGCAAGTGCCTTGAAACTGTCTGAATTATCTATAATGTCATTAAGCTTGTAAACCTCACCTGTATTAGCATTAAGATTTAAAAACTTAATTTTATCATTTCCGTGAGCACCACCTTTAAACTCGTAAGTGTTAAT
>JASBSE010000568.1 GCA_030149115.1 Winogradskyella sp.
ACACGGGCAACAGCCGTCTTTCTACGGCCAATTTTGTGAATTACTTCCATTAGTTAAATTCGTTTAAATTAATTGTTTTTGGTTTTTGAGCTTCATGAGCATGCTCAGCACCAGCAACAACAGTTAAGTTTCTAAAAAGAGCAGAACCTAATTTGTTTTTAGGTAACATCCCTTTTACTGACTTTTCTACTAATCTGGTTGGGTCTTTCTCAAACATCTCAGTAGCAGTCAAGCTTCTTTGACCACCTGGATAACCTGTGTGACGGATGTAACTCTTATCTGTCCACTTGTTACCAGTTAAGTTGATTTTTTCAGCGTTTACAACAATTACGTTGTCACCGCAATCAACGTGTGGCGTAAAGTTAGGTTTGTGCTTACCTCTTAAAAGTACTGCTACTTTTGAAGCTAAGCGACCTAAAGTTTGTCCTTCAGCATCAACTAAAACCCACTCCTTATTAACGGTAGCTTTGTTAGCAGAAACTGTTTTGTAGCTTAATGTATCCACACTAATTTGATTTATTATTGTACCCAAGGGTACAAAAGATTAAACATTCCTCTTCCGAAAAAGAGTTTGCAAATTTACGACAAACAATTGGATTGGCAAACTCTAATCAAATGTTTTTTTATGTTGAAAATCAGGTGATTTAAAATGATTGAAGTTAGATTTACTTTGTCGCTCTTGTGAGTCTATCATTTATAGATTTACCCAAGCCATAATCAGGAAGACGTTCTGCAATGATAAGATCTAAGTCTTGTTGGTCTAGTTGATGTAAGGCATCATAGAGTTTTGAAGCGGCTTCTTCAAGATTCTTGTTTTCGGATAGTATAATTTTGAAATGAATAGCATCATCATTCAAAATATCATTATAAGTTAAAAGTCCTATGCGCAGATTTTTGTT
The DNA here is from genome assembly GCA_030149115.1 of Winogradskyella sp. Classification (GTDB taxonomy): domain Bacteria; phylum Bacteroidota; class Bacteroidia; order Flavobacteriales; family Flavobacteriaceae; genus Winogradskyella. The sequence goes on from JASBSE010000568.1 coordinate 900, forward strand.
TGCTTCTACAGCTTCTTTAAGATGACTGGTAAGTATGGTTTTGGTTTTTGGCGCATAATGGCGTTCTAACATTCCTGGCGCATCAGGTGCAACGTCTTCTTGACCCCGACCATGCTCAGCCGAACTGTTTTTAATTTCAATAGCTCCAACTACAGCTTCTATGGCTTCTATAGAAGTTGAACCGAGTCTATAAATTATAGGTTCATCATTTTCAAAACCGATAATTGTAGATTCAATCCCACTTTTACAAGCTCCGCCATCCAAAACCATTTTTATTTTATCCTTAAAATAGCTTTCTACATGCTCAGCTTTGGTTGGACTTATTCGGTTAAAAGGATTAGCACTTGGTGCGGCAAGCGGAAATTCTAATTGATTTAAAAGTTCCAAAGTAGTTGGATGATTCGGAATTCTAACAGCAACCGTATCTTTTCCGCCAGTAATTAAATCTGGAATTATAGATTTCTTTTTTAAAACTAAAGTTATTGGCCCAGGCCAAAAAGCCTCAGCTAAGAGTTTTGCCTTTTCAGGAATCGCTTCAACAATAGTTTCTAGATAATCTATATTAGGAATATGAACAATCAACGGATTAAAAAAAGGGCGTTCTTTAGTTTCAAAAATAGCCTTAACCGCTTTTTCTGAAAAGATATTGCCAGCCAAGCCATAAACTGTTTCGGTTGGTATGGCAACAAGCTCTTCATTATTAAGAAGTTCTGCGGCTTTTGATAGGTCTGTTGAAATGATGCTCATAACAGGTTTAAAATGCAATATTACTTCAAAAAAATCAAAGATTTATCTTTCAGCTTTTAGTAGTTTTGCGCCTTTAAAATTAAAGCTATGATTTCTGTAGATAATTTGGTTGTAGAATTTAGTGGTCACACCTTGTTCAGTGATGTGTCTTTCACCATAAATGAGAATGATAAAATTGCCCTTATGGGTAAAAATGGTGCCGGAAAATCTACAATGATGAAAATTATTGCTGGTGTTCAAAACCCAACAAAAGGTAATGTTAGAGCACCAAAAGATGCCGTAATAGCTTATCTGCCTCAGCATTTATTGACCGAAGATGATACCTCTGTTTTAGAAGAAGCATCCAAAGCATTTAGTCACGTTTTTGAAATGCGAGATGAAATGGATGTGCTAAACAAACAGCTTGAAATCCGAACCGATTACGAATCTGAAGACTATATGAAAATCATAGAGCGCGTATCAGATTTGGGTGAAAAATACTATGCTCTAGAAGAGGTAAATTATACAGCTGAAGTAGAAAAAGCACTTAAAGGCTTAGGGTTTAAGCCAGAAGATTTTAATAAACCAACAAGCGAGTTTTCTGGCGGATGGCGTATGCGAATTGAATTAGCAAAAATTTTACTTCAAAAACCAGATTTAATTTTACTTGATGAGCCAACAAACCATATTGATATAGAATCGGTAATTTGGTTAGAAGATTTTCTGGTGAATAAAGCCAAGGCTGTCATGGTTATTTCTCACGACAGAGCCTTTGTTGATAATATTACAAACCGAACCATAGAAGTAACTATGGGTCGTATTTATGATTACAAAGCCAACTATTCTCATTATTTACAGTTGCGTGAAGACAGAAGAGCGCATCAAATTAAAGCTTATCAAGAACAGCAAAAATTTATAGCCGATAACCAAGCGTTCATCGAGCGTTTCAAAGGCACATATTCTAAAACCAATCAAGTGGCATCTAGAGAACGTATGCTAGAAAAACTTGAAATTATTGAAATTGATGAAATTGACACATCGGCTTTAAAATTACGTTTTCCAAAAACACAGCGTTCGGGCGATTATCCTGTAACGGTAAAGGATGTGTCTAAATCGTATGATGATCATGTGGTGTTTAAAAATGCAAACATGTCGATTGCTCGTGGCGAAAAAGTGTGCTTTGTAGGTAGGAATGGTGAAGGAAAATCCACTATGATAAAAGCCATTATGGGACAAATTGATGTAGAAGGTACTTGTACACTAGGACATAACGTTCAAGTTGGTTATTTCGCTCAAAACCAAGCCGCACTTTTAGATGAAGACTTAACCATTTTTCAAACCGTTGATGAAGTTGCTAAAGGCGATATTCGTACACAAATAAAGAATATTTTGGGTCGTTTTATGTTTAAAGGCGACGATATCGATAAAAAAGTAGGTGTGCTTTCTGGTGGTGAAAAAACCAGATTAGCAATGGTGAAATTATTGTTAGAACCAGTAAATCTTTTGATTCTGGATGAGCCAACTAATCATCTCGATTTAAAATCAAAAGACGTTTTAAAAGATGCCTTAAAAGAGTTCGATGGCACCTTAATTTTAGTATCTCACGATCGTGATTTTCTTCAAGGGCTGTCTAAAAAAGTCTTTGAATTTAAAGACAAACGTGTGATAGAACATTTTGAAACTATTGACGATTTCTTAGCAAGAAACCGAGTAGAAAACTTAAAAGCACTCGATTTGTAATCTTAAAATCGAATGTATTAAACATTTTATAGTAATTTGGATTTGTGTGGTTTAACAAATCTTCAACTGATTAAGTTGTATTTTCTAACTACCTTTGTGCCGTTATGCAAGAAGAATTAAGACTTTCTAGTTGGTTGCCTACCACAAATAAAGAGGTGAAAATTCGCGGATGGGAATACTTAGATGTTATCCTGTTTAGCGGAGATGCCTATGTAGATCACCCAACGTTTGGTCCTGCAGTAATTGGACGTTTGCTAGAAAGTATGGGTTTACGTGTGGCTATAGTGCCACAACCAAATGTTAACGATAATCTTCAGGATTTTGTTAAGTTAGGTAAACCGCGTTTGTTCTTCGGTGTTACAGGTGGTTGCATGGATCCTATGATTAGTAATTACAACGCTAATAAAAAACGTCGCGATAAAGATGCCTACACACCAAATGGCGAAATTGGTTTTAGACCAGATTATGCATCTACCGTTTACAGTAAAATTTTAAAAGAAAAATGGCCAGATACACCAGTTTTAATTGGTGGTATTGAAGGCTCATTACGTCGTGTGACGCATTACGATTATTGGAGCGACCAATTAATGCCAACCATTCTAGAAACCTCTAAAGCTGATATGTTGGTTTATGGAATGGGTGAGCAACCACTTCGTGAAATTGTACGCTTACTAGAACGTGGTGTACCATTTGAAAGTATTAATACGGTAAATCAAACAGCAATTCTTATTAATGATGAAAACGATATCCCAAAAAATAAAAATTGGGAAGATGTTGAAATCGCTTCTCACGAAACTTGTTTAATAGATAAAAAGGCTTACGCATCTAACTTTAAAGTGATAGAGCAAGAGTCAAATAAATTGGCTGCAAGACGAATTTTTCAGAAAGTAGGAGATAAAATGCTGATGATTAATCCGCCGTATCCTACCATGACCGAGGAAGAAATTGATGCCTCTTTCGATTTGCCTTACACGCGTTTACCGCATCCTAAATACAACAAACGTGGACCAATTCCTGCGTTTGAAATGATTAAGTTTTCCATCAACATTCATCGTGGTTGTTTTGGTGGATGTAGTTTTTGCACCATTTCGGCACATCAAGGAAAATTTATTGCGTCTCGTAGTAAAGAATCCATTTTAAAGGAAGTCGATACTGTGGCGAATATGCCAGATTTCAAAGGTTATTTATCTGATATTGGCGGACCAAGTGCAAATATGTATCAAATGAAAGGTAAGGTACAAGCTATTTGTGATAAATGCGTTGCGCCAAGTTGTATTTCGCCAGTAATTTGTAGCAATTTAGATACGTCGCATAAACCGTTAACCGAATTGTACCAAGCGGTTGATAGTCATCCGAAGGTAAAAAAATCATTTATCGGATCTGGGATTAGACACGATATGTTGGTGCCAGAATTTAATAAAAATGCTGATGCTAAAGAGTTAGATGATTATACCGAAGAAGTGATGACCAAGCATGTTTCTGGTCGACTTAAAGTAGCGCCAGAACATACTAGTGATCCCGTATTGAAATTAATGCGAAAACCATCGTTTAGCTATTTCCATAAGTTTAAAGAACGCTTTGATAAAATCAATATTAAAAATAAACTGAACTTACAGTTAATTCCGTATTTCATATCAAATCATCCAGCTTGCGAAGTGGAAGATATGGCAAATCTTGCTGCCGAAACTAAAGATATGGGCTTTCAGCTAGAGCAAGTTCAAGGCTTTACGCCAACACCAATGACGGTAGCGACGGTGATTTATTACAGTGGTTACCATCCCTACACGCTTAAAAAGGTAAATACGCCAAAAACCAGAAAGGAAAAGGATGAACAGCACCGTTTTTTCTTCTGGTATAAAGATGAAAACAAAGCTTGGATTAAAAACACGCTTAATAAATTAGGAAGACAAGATTTATTAAAAGTCTTACTTCCTGAAAAGACTGAAAAATGGCGTAAAAACAAACCAGGAAAAACAAAGCATACTTTTAACGATGCTGTACCTTTTAACCAACGAAAGGATAAGGTGAAGTATAAGAAGAAAAAGCGAAAGTAATT
>JASBSE010000571.1 GCA_030149115.1 Winogradskyella sp.
TATGGGACAAATTAATGCATTGGCAGAAAAAACAGGTTCTCAAATAATTCCTGCAGATGCAACATCAGAAGAAGATTTACAGAACCTTGTAGAAAAATCAATGGAGATTTTAGGTGGAAAAATCGATTTTGTTTTGCACTCCATCGGTATGTCTATTAATGTTAGAAAAGGTAGACATTACACAGATCAAAAATACGATTGGACCCAAAAGGGAACTGATGTTTCTGCAATGTCATTTCATAAGGTAATGCAGACATTATACAAGGCAGACGCTATGAACGAATGGGGAAGCATTGTTGCGCTAACTTATATGGCCGCGCAACGTGTATTTCCAGATTACAATGATATGGCAGATAATAAAGCTTACTTAGAAAGTATTGCGCGTAGTTTTGGTTATTTCTTTGGTCGTGATAAAAAAGTGCGTGTAAATACAGTTTCGCAATCACCAACACCAACAACAGCGGGTAGTGGAGTAAAAGGATTTGATGGCTTTATTTCTTATGCAGAAAAAATGTCTCCATTAGGCAATGCTACAGCAATGGATTGTGCTAATTATACTGTTACATTGTTTAGTGATTTAACACGTCGTGTAACGCTTCAAAATTTGTACAACGATGGAGGATTTAGTAATATGGGAGTAAGTGATGCTGTTATGGATAAATTCACAGAGGAATAGCTTATTTTTAAACAATAATTCAATAATAAAAGCGCAACTGTAAAAAAGTTGCGCTTTTTTTGTTAAATAGATGTTAATCTTATATTTTGGTCAAGAGGTGTTTTATTTCTCAGTTATAAAATATTGTTTGCTAGATATGAGACGAATATGGATTTGGTTTTTAGTTGTATTTAATTTTTCTACATCACAGATTTCCTTTACTGAAAGTTCACAACAGTTAGGCGTTACTGCAAGTTGTGGGTATACATATTTAGGTAATGGTATTAGTTTTTATGATTATGATAATGATGGTTGGGATGATATTTCTATAGCTTCAACAAACGGAGATCCAATTTATTTTTACAAAAATATCAATGGGAATTTTGTGCCTCATAATCTTAACATAGTAACAGACAATCTAAGAGCAAAACAAATAAATTGGGTTGATATAGATAACGATGGAGATAATGATCTATTCATTACAAGTGATAATTCAGGTATAAAAATTTATGAAAATACAGGTAACATGATAATGCAGGATATTACTGAAACTTCGGGAATGTTACTTGATGAATTTCCATATTACGGTGCTTCTTGGGGAGATTACAACAATGATGGCTTTTTAGATGTTTTTTTAAGTATTAGGGATAATGTTATTCCAAATATTTTATATAAGAATAATGGAGACAATACTTTTGCATTGGTAAATACTGAAGCAGGCTTGCTTAGTACTGGTTACATGTCGTTTTGCTCTGCTTTTCTAGATTATGATAACGATGGAGATCAAGATATATATGTCTCCAATGATAAGTATGTGATTCGTAATTTAATGTACAGAAACAACGGTGATGGCACTTTTACAGAAGTAGCTGTAGAAACGGGTACGGATATAAGTATTGATGCTATGACGGTAACAGTAGATGATGTTAACAATGATGGATGGTTAGATATGTATATTACTAATGACCCTAATAATAATGTGCTTTTTATAAATAATGGAGATGGTACATTCACGGATATGGCTCAAAATTATAATGTTACATTTAATAGTACTAGTTGGGGAGCAGTATTTTTAGATGCAGACAACGATAAAGACTTAGATTTATATATTAGCGGCGAGGGTAACGGAAGTAATCCAAGTCTTCTGTCTTCAGGTTTTTATGAAAATGACAGCAATGGTAATTTTAGTCTTTATAATGATGCAGTTCCTAACGACTTTGCCTATAGTTACAGTAATGCTATTGGAGATACGGATAACGATGGTTATCCAGAAATAGTGGTAAACAATATTAGTCATAGTAATATATTTCTTTGGAAGAATGATACACCAGATATTAATAATTGGCTAAAAGTAAAGCTTGAAGGAACCGTAAGTAATAAGCAAGGTATAGGCTCATTTATTGAAATTTCTGTTAATGGCGAAAAGCAGTATAGATATACCCATTGTGGTGAAGGTTACTTGTCTCAGAATTCTCAAACTGAATTTTTTGGAACAGAACATTACACAGTTATAGACTACGTTAAAGTGACATGGCTTAGTGGGATAGAAGATATTTTATATAATGTATCAGTTAATCAAACACTAAATATTGTCGAAGGATCTACTTTGTCACTTACCGAATACAATGGTGATCCAAAGATTTTTTATAAAAATCCGGTAAATGAGCTTTTCAATATACAATCATCTATTAATATTGATGCTTATATTATTTCTGACAACCTTGGAAAGAAAGTATTAACAGGAAAAACTAATGATAAAAATTTAACCATAAACTTGAGCAGTCTAAATTGTGGTATTTATTTTTGCCAACTAGAGTTTGAAGGCTCGGTAAAAAAAGTTGTTAAATTGATTAAAAATTAGTTGATAGTATATGAGATCATTATTAACCTTGTTAACTATTCTGTTTTTTATGTTAGGTTTTGAGGGTATTTATTGTCAAATAAATTTTCAAAATCAAGCTTCAGCAAGAGGTGTAGGTTCCTCTTGTGGTATTATAAATTATGGAGGCGGCATTTCATTTTATGATTATAATAATGATGGTTGGGATGATATAACTCTTGCTACAGAAAACAGTGACAATTTAAAAATATTCAAGAACACTCAAGATGGTTTTTTTATACAAGAGACAGTATTAAACCCGTCTAATAATTTTCAGCACAAGCAGGTTGTTTGGGTTGATTTTGACAATGATGGAGATAATGATTTATTCATTACTAGTAATACCAATGGAAATAGACTTTATAGAAATGATGTGGTTGGCCTAACGGATATCACCGTTTCCGCGGGACTTCCATTAGATAATCTATTCACATTTGGAGCTTCTTGGGGAGACTATAATAATGATGGGTTTTTGGACGTCTTTATATGTAATAGAGATCTCAACTTTCAAATCCCTAATTTTTTATTTAAAAATAATGGTGATGGAACTTTTATTAGCGTTAATATCAATTCTGGGATTGGGTTAGGGAGTTACTTATCATTGTGTGCAGCCTTTTTTGATTTCAACAATGATGGCTGGCAAGATCTATATGTAGCTAACGACAAGACGCAAACACAAAACCTGCTATATCACAATAATGGAGATGGCACATTTACTGAAATAGGAGAATCTTCTGGTACCAATGTGGCTATAGATGCGATGAGTACAACTATTGGAGATTATGATAATGATGGTTGGTTTGATATATATATAACAAATGGACCGGATGGTAATATACTTTTTAGAAACAATGGGGATGGGACTTTTACCGATATGGCTCAAGATTCTGGAACCACATTCAATAGTTCGGCTTGGGGTTCAGTATTTCTTGATGCTGAAAATGATGGGGACTTAGATCTTTATGTAAGTGCCCAGTCTAACGGAGCAGATCCACAATTTTTATCGGCTGCTTTCTATGAAAATCAAGGCAGTAACACATTTACTATTTTAAACAATGGTAGCTTTAGTAATGATAACCTAGAAAGTTATACCAATGCTATGGGAGATATTGATAATGATGGTTATCCCGAAATTATTGTTAGTAATTCCAATAATGAAGATTTATTTCTTTGGAAAAATCTAACAACTACTACAAATAATTGGTTAAAAGTAAAGTTAGAGGGAACAACTAGTAATAAGCAAGGTATAGGGTCTAGAATAGAGATAAGTGTCAATGGGCAAAAGCAATATAGATATACACTTTGTGGTGAAGGATATATGGGGCAAAATAGTGGTACTGAGTTTTTTGGATTAGGTTTAAATACTATTGTTGATTATGTTAAGGTTACTTGGCTAAGTGGTATGCAAGATATTTTGTACAATGTCAGTCCAAATCAATTGCTCTCAATAACAGAAGGTTCTAATCCTTTAAATACTAGAGATTTTAACAATTTTAATGTTAATATTTATCCTAATCCAGTAAATGATTACTTGTATATTAATACTTTTGGCGCATATAATATTACCTATGAAATCTTAGACCTTAGCGGAAGGGTATTTTTGTCTGGTAAAATAGATAATTTTGGGTATGTAAATATCAAAGATTTGTCTACAGGACAATATTTAATTAAGGTAGAAAACTCAAATGGGCGATCAATAAAAAAAATCATCAAATATTAATATTTGCTTAAATAATTTGTTAAAACACCGCTTGTAATTCAGCGGTGTTTTTTGTTTTTTATCGATTAGTAAATAATGAGCGGGTGTATTGTAAAATATTGACATATTTTTAACATATTACTAACTTAAAATTTATGTTTATATGAAAAAAATTACAATTAATTTCTTTGTAATAATGTTCATGTTAGGATCATTTGTTGGTGTCGCACAGACGCTTAACCAACCAGCAAGTTGGCCTAATGGATCTTGGACATTATCAGGAACTTACAATGCTGTAGGGCTTTTAGCTGATCCGACAGGTGCAGGAACATCATTTACATTTGATGATGATGCTGCAGGAAATGGTAATGTCGATATGGTTATGGTAACATCACCAGTCATAGATTTAACTGCTGCCTTTGGAGCAGGAGAAACTTGGATTACTGTGAGTGGTAACTTTACTTACTACGCTTTAGGTGGTGATGTGTTAGCTATTGAAGTATACGATGCAGATGCTATGACTTGGTCACAGATTTATCAATTCTCTGGTAATACAACTACAGTATCAGATTATCAAGGTTGTGTAACTTCTGAAGCTTACACAACTCCGCCATTAAATATTTCAGGCTACACTGCAACTCAGTTATCGGGTTTTCAATATCGTGTGTCTTATGATGACGTTGGAGGATGGCAATATGGATATTGTGTAGAGTCTCCAACAATTATGTCTGAAACTCCACCATCTTGTATAGATCCTTCTATGTTATCTGCTACAAGTATTACTGATACTACTGCTGATTTAGGTTGGATGGAAAACGGTACAGCTACGGCATGGAATGTAGAGGTTGTAACAAATGGTTCTCCAGCTACAGGAACTCCAACAGCTACTGGTGTAGCAAACCCTTATGCGGCTTCAGGCTTAACAGCTGAAACAGCTTACGATTTTTACGTACAAGCCGATTGTGGTGGTGCAGGTACTTCTAACTGGGTAGGACCTTTTACGTTCACCACTGCTTGTGCTCCTGTTGCTGCTTATACAGAGGACTTTGAGACATTTACTGTTTCAACGGCTCCTTTTAGTGGAGAAAACTGTTGGTCGGGGTCAAACACAGGTGGTAGTTTTTATTGGGAATCAGCTGCGGGTACAGATACGTCTTCAGGTGGTACAGGACCTTCGCCTACTATTACTACAGGTAATTATTTCTTTACAGAAGCATCAGGTGCTGGCGTCGGTGATGTTGCCGAGTTAGTATCACCATTAGTAGATTTAACATCTTTAACAGATCCAGCAATATTATTTAATTATCATATGTTTGGTGGTCAAATAGGTACTCTAGATGTTATAGTTAACGGAACTGATAATGTTTGGTCTCTTTCTGGTCAACAACAAGCAACAGAAACAACTCCGTGGGAACTTGCTGTAGTTGATTTAGCAGCTTACGCAGGTCAAACTGTTACTATAACGTTAAGAGCTACAAGTGCAGGTAGTTTTGAAGGTGATATAGCTATAGATAATATATCATTTACAGAATTTCCAGCTTGTGCTACGCCAAACGCTTTAACAGCTACTAATATTACAGATACTACAGCTGATTTAGGATGGACAGAAAACGGTTCTGCAACTGCTTGGGATGTTGAGCTTGGTCTTGATGGATTTACTCCAACGGGTACTCCAACGGCTGCTGGTGTTAGTAATCCATACGGCGCTATGGGATTAACAGAAAATACTGCTTACGATTTTTATGTTCGTGCAGATTGTGGTTCAGCTTGGGCTGGTCCTTTCTCATTTACAACTTTAGAAACTTGTCCTGCACCTTCAGCATTAGGTGCCGCAAACATTACAGAAACAACTGCTGAATTAAGTTGGACAGAAAATGGTACTGCTACTATGTGGAATATAGAAATTGTAGATTTAACTGCTGGAGGTACTGTTACAGGAACACCAACGGTATCTGGAGTTACTACTAATCCTTACGTAGCTACAGGACTTGTTGGAGACAATAGTTATGAGTTTTATGTACAAACTGATTGTGGAGTGGATGGAGTGTCTGCTTGGGCAGGTCCATTTGCTTTTGCAACACCTTATGTGGAGGTTCCTCCAGCATGTGGTGGTGTGTTTTTAGATTCTGGTGGGAACTCTGGAACTTATAGTTCTAATGAGGCTTCTTCATGGACAATAACACCTGATAACCCAGGGGATGCAGTTACAATTACATTTACTTATGTTGACATTGAAACTGCAACAGGAACAGGTAGTCAAGATGGATGTTGGGATTTCTTAACAATTTACAATGGTCCAGATAACACTTATCCTGTTTTAGCACAGACACTTTGTGGTGAAGAAAGTGGTGATGCAGGTGTGCCAAGTGTGGCTACTAGTGAGCTTAATATTGGTGATGCATTTACATCTACTGACCCTTCAGGTGCTTTAACAATTGAGTTTGATTCTGATGGTTCGGTACAAGAAACAGGATGGTCTGCTGATGTTACATGTACAACATTAGGAATTGATGATGTTGAAAATAACGCTTCATTCACATACTTCCCTAACCCAGTAAAAAATACATTGACATTAAATTCTCAAAACACTATTGAGAATGTTACAATGTATAACATGCTTGGTCAAGAAGTTTTAAGAGCTGCACCAAATGCTGTTAATAGTGAATTAGATATGTCTAACTTACAAGATGGTACTTACTTTGTTAAAGTAACTATCGCTAATATTACTAAAACAGTAAGAGTAGTTAAGAACTAATTTAGACTTATATAAATTATCAAAAGCCACCTATATAGGTGGCTTTTGTATTTTCTTTACTTACTTTTGTAAGTATGGATAAACTATCTTTTTCTTTTATTGTTCCTGTATACAATAGACCTGAAGAGACTAAAGAACTTCTTGAAAGTTTTACAGACTTAGAAGGTGATTTAGATTATGAGATTGTCATTGTAGAAGATGGTTCTTCTTTAAAATCAGAGGATATTGTTAACAGTTTTAATAACCAACTAAACATCTCTTATTACTATAAGGAAAATTCAGGTCCAGGTGATTCTAGAAACTATGGAATGAAACATGCTAAAGGGAACTATTTTATCATATTAGACTCAGATGTTATTTTACCAACCAATTATTTAGTAGAAGTCAATAAGTTTCTTTCAGGAAATTATTACGCTTGTTTTGGTGGCCCTGACGCTGCACATGAGTCTTTTTCAAATCTTCAAAAAGCAATAAATTTTGCAATGACCTCTTTTATAACAACGGGAGGTATAAGAGGCGGAAAAAAGCAAATAGAAGATTTTCAGCCTAGAAGCTTTAATATGGGATTATCTAAAAAAGCTTTTCTAGAAACAGGTGGCTTTGGGAAAATTCATCCAGGAGAAGATCCAGATTTATCACTTAGATTATTAAAACTAGGTTTTAAGACCACCTTAATAAAAGATGCTTTTGTGTTTCATAAAAGACGCATATCATGGTCTAAGTTTTATAAACAGGTTAATAAGTTTGGTATGGTAAGACCAATACTTAATCAATGGCATCCAACATCAAAGAGCATTATGTACTGGCTGCCAACTTTCTTTACATTTGGTTTAATAGCTGCAAGTATACTTGGCTTATTTAATATTATGATACCAATATATTTGTATGTTTTTTATTTTAGTATAGCTTTTGTATTGGCTTTGTTTAGTAGTAGAAGTTTAGTGGTAGCATTGTTGTCTTTAGTTGCTATTTTAATTCAGTTTTTTGGTTACGGTTACGGATTTATAAAATCTACAATTAATCTGGTAGTGTTAAGAAAGCAACCAGAGAATGCTTTTCCTTATTTATTCTTTAGATAAAATGTGTTCAAAAAAGAAGACTAGCATAATAGAAATTCTTAAAAAGCGAAATATTAATCGTTTTGGGATCTTTTTGGGTATAGCTTTTATTTTTCTCATTTTTTCTAAACTCTCTAGTGATTATAATCAACCGATAAAAATAAAAATACAGTTTACCGACTTGGCTGAAGAAATAATAATTAAGTCAGACTCGTCTAACACTATTGAAGCTATTGTGGAAGCCAAAGGTTTTGCACTAATACCTTATGTTTTTAATAATTCTGAAACTATTAGTTTAAATGCAAATGAGGATGTAATAGTTAATCAAAATGAATTTGTTTTTCAAGTCCAAAAAAATAGTTTTCTATTAGAAGAGCAGTTAGGGGATTCGTACAAAATACGATCGCTAAAACCAGATTTATTACATATAGCTTATTCTAAAAGAGCATCTAAGTCCGTACCTGTTAAGCTAAATTATAATATTAAGTATGCGACAGGATATGATTTGTACGGTAACTTTAATTTAAGTAAAGATAGTGTCAAAATTGTTGGGCCAATAGATAAGATTACAGATATTGCTTATGTAACCACTAATGAATTAAAGTTGGTTGAGGTTAATACAAACATAAAAACATCTGTTACGTTTAATAAAATTGAAGATGTTGAAGTGTTTCCTAAATCAATAAACGTAGAAGCAGATGTTAAGCGCTTTACCGAAGGTAAGATTGAGGTACCTATAACTATAATTAATAAGCCAGAAAACATACTAATTAATTACTTTCCAAAGACAGTAACCCTTTCATATTATGTAGATTTAGAAAGTTTTAATTCTATCACACCATCTGAGTTTTCCGTAGAGTGCGATTATAGTCTTATCAATAGCAATCAGACGTATTTTGTTCCTAAAATTGCTAAAATGCCTGAGTTTATTAAACGCGTTAATATAAAACAAAAACGCATAGATTTTATAAGGTTGTAATGATGGTAGTTGGTTTAACGGGCGGTATAGGAAGCGGTAAAACTACAATAGCAAAGTGGTTTCAATCCCAAGATATACCTGTTTACATAGCAGATAAAGAAGCTAAGGCGTTAATGAACCGTTCTAAAGTAATAAAGCGAAAACTTAAAGCTCTCTTTGGTGAAGAAGCGTATGTGGATGATAAATTAAATAGAGATTATTTGGCTTCAAAAATTTTTAATGATAGAACGTTGTTGTCTAAGATGAATGCTATTGTTCATCCAAAAGTTGCATCGCATTTTAAGAGATGGTTAAAAAAGCAAGATTCGCCTTACGTTATAAAAGAAGCAGCAATAATTTTTGAAAATAATTTAGAATACCAATACAAGTATATTATAACGGTTGTTGCAGACAAAAATTTAAGAATAGAGCGTGTTATGAAGCGGGATAACGCTTCAAAAGAAAAGATAGAATCTATTATAAATAATCAACTTTCTGACGAAGAGAAGATTAAAAAGTCACACTTCGTGATTCAAAACAATAAACTGGAAGAAGCTAAGTCACAAGCTCTGTCTATTCATCAAATTTTATTAGAAAAGTCAAAGGCACAATAATCTTCTGTTTGTTAATGTAAGGTTAAACATAATTTATGCTAAATGTTAAAATGTTAAATTTGGCTGATGAGTAAAAAACTATTCATCTTATTGGTGGTTTTAATGAGCTTATCGCTCATAGGTATCATTTTTGTGCAATCATTTTTTATTAACAATAGTTTAAAAAATGAGGAAGATAATTTTACGCGAAGCGTAACTAGGGCTTTAAGTTTCGTGTCTAGAGATATTCAGGACTACGAGATTAGAAAATTTTATAGTTTAATACAGCCTTACATTGCAAACAATAGAGAGCCAGATTCCACAGCAATAAGACAATTGTATATTACGACCGAAGATGTTGTTAATGATCAAACAATAATTCATCGTAATACTATTTTAGAAGAGCGCTTTAAAGTGCCTTCATTGTTCTTTGAAATAGATACGGACAGTATAGATATAAGTAATTTTACTAGCGAGCGTACAACAGAATATTTTGACAGAAATACGCTTGATGGTAATCAAGGTGTTAAACCCACGAAAACTCTTGTAGAATTTTCAAATCTTTCTGATATAGACAAAAAGGCTTATGAAGATACTTTCAAAACCTTTTTAAGAGAAGTGCCTATATATAAGAGAGTTACTGCTTTGCAAGTTGAAACTTTGTTAAAAAGACACTTAAAGGATGAAGGGATTGATACTAATTTTGAATTTGCAATATACGATGATGATTTAGCGACCAAAGTGCAAACAAGAAATTTTGAAAAGAGTAATGCCTTTTTGGGTGTTCCAATTTTTTTAGACACTAACAACGAAAGTAGTTATAGACTTTATGTCGATTTTCCTGAGCGAAAGAGATTTCTTTTGTCAACAATACTAAAAATGATAGTGTTATCCATAGTATTTACAGGAGTTATCATTTTAGCTTATTCTAGTGCTATATACCAATTAATAAGACAACGTCAAATATCGCAGATAAAGACAGATTTTATTAATAATATGACGCACGAGTTTAAAACACCAATAGCTACTATAAACTTAGCCTTGGATGCTATAAAAAATCCAAAAATCATAGCAGACCAAGATAAGGTAAAGCGTTATTTGGGTATGATTAAAGATGAAAACAAGCGTATGCACGCACAGGTAGAAAATGTTTTACGAATATCTAAACTAGAAAAAAACGAACTTAATATAAGTAAGGAGCGCCTTGAGTTGCACGACTTAGTTGAAGACGCCATAACGCACATAGAGTTAATAGTAGAAGATAGAAATGGGTATGTAAAGACACATCTCGATGCTACTCAAACCTCTGTTTTAGCAAACGAGTCACACTTTACAAATGTTATAGTTAATATTCTAGATAATGCTGTTAAGTATTCAGACGACGAGCCAAAAATAGATGTTTATACAGAAAATGTTGGAAATAACGTTATTTTAAAAATTGCCGATCAAGGTAATGGAATGTCTAAGCAAGTGGCAAAGCGTGTATTTGAAAAATTTTATAGAGAACACACAGGAAATGTGCATAATGTAAAAGGTCATGGGTTAGGATTAGCCTATGTAAAACAAATAATAGACGACCATCAAGGTCATATATCAGTAGAAAGTGAAAAAGGAAAGGGTAGTACTTTTATAATAAAGCTGCCGTTAATATCATAAAACCGAATTATGGAAGAGCAAAACAAGAAAATTCTTTTGGTAGAAGACGATCCAAATTTTGGAACCGTTTTAAAAGATTATTTAATGATGAACGATTACGACGTTGTCCATGCCAAAAATGGAATGGAAGGTTTTGAGAAGTTCAAAAAAGACGATTACGATCTATGTATTTTAGATGTAATGATGCCTTATAAGGACGGATTTACTCTAGCTAAAGAAATACGAGAAAAAAATACAGAAGTACCAATTATATTCTTAACCGCTAAAGCAATGAAAGAAGATGTGCTTAAGGGGTATAAGGTTGGTGCAGATGACTATCTTAACAAGCCTTTTGATAGCGAAGTGCTTTTAATGAAAATTAAAGCAATTATGCAACGTAAGGCTACAGATTCTGTTGCTGATAGTAAGCAGTTTGAGTTTAAAATCGGTCGTTTTGATCTTAATTCTAAGCTTCGTTTCTTAAAATTTGATGGAGGTGAGCCAACAAAATTATCTCCAAAAGAAAACGAATTGTTACGTTTACTAGCCTTACACGAAAATGATTTAATGCCAAGAGAGTTAGCATTAACAAAAATATGGAGAGATGATAATTACTTTACATCTCGTAGTATGGATGTGTATATTGCTAAATTACGTAAGTACCTAAAACCAGATCCAAAAGTTGAAATTTTAAATATTCACGGTGAAGGGTTTAGGCTAGTAGTTAACGGAAAAGAAAGTTGATTCTATTATAGATTAAAAAATCCGATGCAATTAGTATCGGATTTTTTTATATGTTTCTCTCGATGTATTCGATTATGTGAGTAACATCGGTAGTATAATCAAACCATTCTATAGTTGCATCTTTTCTAAACCAGGTTAGTTGTCGTTTAGCAAAACGTCTGGTATTTTTCTTTATTTCTGAAATGGCAAAGTCTAACGTCCATTCTCCTTCAAAGTATTTAAATAGTTCTTTATAACCTACCGTATTTAGTGCGTTCAAATCTTTGTGTTTTAATAGATTTTTAGCCTCTTCAACCAAGCCGTTATTAACCATGATATCTACGCGTTGATTAATTCTATCATATATTGTAGATCGCTCTGCATTTAAGCCTATGGATAAGGTTTTAAAAGATCGAGACTTTTCAGGATTAGTTAAAAATGATGAATAGGGTTGTCCAGACCCAATACAAATTTCTAAAGCTCTTATTAATCGCTGAGGATTATCTATTGCAATGGATTCGTATGCCTTATGATCTAAAGACTTTAATTCGCTTTGAAGTCCTTCAATACCTTCTTCTAAAAACCTTTTATTTAGATCAGTACGAATGTTTTTATCTATATCAGGAAAGTTATCTAAACCCTTGGTTACAGCTTTTACATAAAGCCCAGAACCACCAACCATTATAGCAACATTATTTTTTTTATGAATAGTTTCAATTTTAGACATTGCATCACGTTCAAAATCGCCGACACTATAGTTGTCATTTATTGAAATATGTTGAATGAAATGATGCTTTGCAGCTCGTAATTCTTCTTCTGAAGGTACAGCAGTACCAATATTCATTTCTTTAAAAAACTGACGAGAATCTGCAGAGATAATCTCTGTTTTAAAGTGCTGAGCAAGTTTTATACTGAGAGCAGTTTTACCAATGGCTGTTGGACCAACTATAGATATAAGGGTTTTAGTCATGATGAAGTTTGCATCCACATTTATGGCAGTATATAGCATCATCTTGATGCTTTTCTGCCAA
>JASBSE010000225.1 GCA_030149115.1 Winogradskyella sp.
TTTAATATTTTTATAGCTGTTCTAAGTCCCATATTGGCTTTGTACATAAAGCCTTTATCACCTACAAAACTTACATTTCGCACACCTTTTTCAACTTGCATTGCACCAAGTTGGGTGAGTTCTTTAGCTAATATATCTTCAAAGCCAAATAAGGTTTTGGCTACCATTTTGAAATTATTGTCCATATAACACGTCAAATAGATTGCAAATTTAAACTATTTTTGCAGGACGTAATATGTTATGACAAATTCTACAAAACAATGGTACGCATCGTGGTTTGATACACCATACTACCACATTTTATATAAAGACAGAGATTATGCTGAAGCCCAAGTATTTATGGATAATCTCACCAATTACCTAAATATTCCAGAAGGAGGAAAGATTTTGGATTTGGCTTGTGGTAAAGGTAGACATTCCGTTTACTTAAGTACACTAGGCTTTGATGTTACCGGAATAGACTTATCTGAACAGAGTATAAAACACGCCAGTCAATTTAAAAATGACACGTTAAGGTTTGTTGTACATGATATGACCAAACCCTATCCTGAAACTTTTGATGCCGTTTTCAACTTATTCACCAGTTTTGGTTATTTTGAAGATGAGAGTTGTAACCTAAAAACTATTGCCTCAATTAAAGAAGAATTAAATGATTATGGCTTTGGAGTTATCGATTTTATGAACGTTAATTATGTAATCGACAACTTAGTTGCTGAGGATACTAAAACAGTTGATGGCATTGATTTTCATCAGAAACGAAGCGTTGAAGACGGTTACATAGTTAAGGATATCAGTTTTAAAATTGATGGTGAGCCCTACCAATTTCAAGAGCGTGTAAAAGCATTAGCCCTAGACGATTTTCAAGCTTTGTTTGAAAAAGCAGGTGTACATTTATTAGATGTTTTTGGAGATTATAAACTCGGTAAATATTACCCTAAAACATCTGAGCGTTTGATTATGATTTTTAAATAGAATGAACAAGTACCTTTTTCCCATATATGCTATTATTATTGGTGTTGTCATTGCTTTTCTAACCAAAAAGCAAAAATCAATATACACCAAATTGCTTCTTTCTTTTAGTGGCGCATTTTTACTAGCACTTACACTTTTTGATTTACTGCCAGAGGTCTATGAACATTTAGAAGCAAAAAAAACCGGTCTTTTTATAATGTGTGGTATTCTACTGCAAATTATATTAGAGTTTTTATCTAAAGGTGCTGAGCATGGACATGTACACATACACAGACAAGACGCGGCATTCCCTTGGTTATTATTCATAAGCTTGTGCATTCATAGTTTTTTAGAGGGTTTTCCAATTCATCAGCATAATGATATGGTCTATGGTGTTTTAGTTCATAAAATACCTATTGCAGCACTATTAACATCTTTTTTATTACAATCAAAGTATACGAAAGTTCAGGCTGTAAGTTTTATGTTGGTCTTTGCTGTAATGACACCTCTAGGCACACTGGTATCTAATACAATGTCTATTGGTACTGCCCTACTTATGAGTATAAATGCTTTGGTAATTGGTATCTTCCTGCATATCTCTACCACCATTTTATTTGAAACAGGTGATGGACACAAGTTTAATTTATCTAAACTGATAGCTATTAGTATAGGTGTGTTAATTGCTTACTTTATATAGATGTTTAGCAAAGAAGAAAGTCGCTTATTACGACAAGAATTCTGGACTAGTTTTGGAAAATCATTTCCAAGAAAGTGGTTGCTTTATAATACTAAAATTAAAGGGCTTTCTTTTAAATTTCATTTCGACACAAAAAATGCTCTCATATCCTTAGATCTAGAAGATGATCTCGAAAACCGTATTAATTGCTGGGAAAAACTAGTAGCATTAAAAAACATTTTGCATACAGATTACTTACCAGATGCGATCTACGAGGAAGAATACTATTTAGACAATGGTAAAGAAATCTCACGCATTTACCTTCCGTTAGAACAAAAAGTGTCCATACACAACAAAAACACATGGCGAAATGTTATGGAATTCTTTAACATTAACATGATTTTGTTTGAAACCTTCTTTGAAGAATACAAGGATATTATTAAAGCATCTTAATTGTAAGATTTCTTAAATAATAATTAAAAAATCTCTTTTTTTTGTTAATGTGCATTGATTACAATAATTTTGGGCGCTGAAATGAGAAACACTTTTAGAACATATCTGTATCTTACACTGGTTTTGTTACTAGGCTCCTTGTCTAGTTTCCATGCCTATGCAGTTACTTCTATAAGTAGTAATGAAACGTATTCAAATCAATATTTACAGGATTCTGATATTAATTCATTTCATTTCTCAGCAGCTCATCAAACATCTGATAAAGATTACTTCGCTGAAGTACCAGAAATTGATGAATCTGAGAATGAAGAGTCTACCGCAAAAACAAAATTAGACTCTACAATTTTTCACGCAACAGCATTTATTAATGCGCTTCTTTTTGAAAACTTTTCTAAAGAGCTTGAAAAGAGTGTTTTCCGTTCACCTAATACAATAACCAGACCCAAGGAAAGGTTATTTCTCTATTTTCAGGTTTTTATAATTTGATTTTGTACAACCGAAGAAGAACTCTAAAGTTCTTACTTCCTTAAGGAGTATTTTACTCCTAAGCACATTCCATCTGAGTACAGATGCTTAAGTACAATTATATCACATTATAAAAATTTCAAAAAATTGAAAACAAAATTTATTGTAACCATTTTTGCAGTATTACTTACACTACTATTTTCAAGCTGTGAAACAAAAAAAGAAAAACACGAAGAATCTACAACCTTTCTAGTAACGCACCCTGTTAAGAAAGACACATCAACAACAAAGGATTATGTAAGTCAGATTCACTCTATAAGACATATTGAGCTCAGAGCTTTAGAAAAAGGCTATCTAAAAAATATTTATGTAGACGAAGGTCAATTTGTAAAACAAGGTCAAAAGATGTTTCAAATAATGCCAAACATCTACGAAGCTGAACTAAGTAGAGCTAACGCAGAATTGCATGTTGCTGAAATAGAACTACAAAACACGCAATTATTAGCAGATGGCAATGTTGTATCACCTAATGAACTTGCTATGGCTAAGGCCAAACTAGACAAAGCTAAAGCAGAAGTAGCTCTGGCTCAAACACATTTAGGGTTCACCAATGTAAAAGCACCTTTTGATGGTATTATGGACCACCTAGAAGTTAGAGAAGGTAGTCTTTTGGATGAAGGAGAGCTTCTTACAAAACTATCAGACAACAGTAAAATGTGGGTTTACTTTAATGTTCCTGAAGCTGAATATTTAGATTACATTACAAGTAAAGAAAAAGGTAGCAAACAACAAGTTTCGCTTCTAATGGCTAACAACAAACCTTTTAATCAAACAGGTATTGTTGAAACTATTGAGGGAGAATTTAACAACCAAACAGGTAATATTGCCTTTAGAGCAACCTTTCCAAATCCTGATGGCATTTTAAGACATGGCGAAACTGGAAGTATACTTATGACAGCACCTTACAAAGATGCTATTATAATTCCTCAAAAAGCAACCTTTGAAATACTAGACAAAACATATGTTTTTGTAATAGATAAAAACAATACTGTAATGCAGAAACAAATAAGCATTGCAGCAGAACTACCTCATCTTTTTATTGTAGACAAGGGTCTCTCTGAAAACGACACCATACTTTTAGAAGGTATAAGGATGGTAAAAAACAAGGAAAAGATTAAAACCGAAATGGTAAATCCTACCGAAGTTTTATCCCATCTCGAATTATACGCAGAGTAACCTAAATCTACAAACATTATGTTTAAACAATTTATAAAAAGACCTGTTTTGGCAATTGTCATTTCGGTCATCATACTATTTATTGGTGGGCTTTCCATTAAGCAATTGCCAGTATCACAATTTCCACAAATTGCACCTACTACTGTAAATATTTTTATTGCATATCCAGGATCCAGTGCTGATGTACTGGTAAAATCTACATTAATACCTCTAGAAACAGCAATAAATGGTGTACAAGACATGCGCTATATTGCCTCTGATGCCACTAGTGCTGGTGAAGGTACAATTCGTATTATTTTCGATCCAGGTACAGACCCAAATGAAGCTGTTGTAAGAGTAAAAACAAGAGTAGATCAGGTGATGCCATTATTACCAGAATTGGTTCAGCGTGAAGGCGTAATCATTACACCAGTTCAGCCAAGTATGTTAATGTACGTTAACCTTTTTAGCGACGATGATCATACAGACGAAAAGTTTCTTTACAATTATGCTTACACTAAAATTGTTCCAGAAATACAGCGTATTAAAGGTATTGCCAGTGCCCAGATATTAGGAAGTAGAAAATATGCGATGCGTGTTTGGTTAAAACCGGATCGTATGCGTGCTTACAAAGTATCGGCAGAAGAAGTATTAGAAGCTATGGATGAGCAAAGTATAATTGCACGTCCTGGTCGTTTAGGAAGAAGTTCGGGTATAAAAGCACAATCCTTAGAGTATGTACTCACCTACCAAGGTAGGTATAATGAACCTGAAGATTACAAGAATATCATTATTAAAGCTAATGAAGAAGGTGAAATTCTTCATTTAAAAGACATTGCAGATGTTGAACTTGGTAGTGAGTTTTTTGATATCTACTCTAATCTAGATGGCAAACCATCTGCATCAATTGTACTAAAACAAACTTTTGGTAGTAATGGTAGTGACGTTATAGATGCTGTAAAAGAAAAGCTTAATGAGCTTAAGGAAGACCTTCCTCCAGGAATAAATTATAAAATAAGCTATGATGTTTCTAACTTTTTAGACGCTTCTATAGAACAAGTAATTCACACTTTGAGAGACGCCTTTTTCTTAGTAGCCGTTGTAGTATTTTTATTTTTAGGAGATTGGCGTTCAACATTAATTCCAATAATCGCTGTTCCTGTATCACTAATTGGTGCATTTTTTATTATGCAATTATTTGGTTTATCTATAAACCTTATTACGCTTTTTGCCCTTGTTTTAGCCATTGGTATTGTAGTAGATGATGCTATTGTTGTAGTTGAGGCAGTACACGCCAAAATGGAAGAAGAACACTTAACTCCCTACGATGCTGTTAAAAGTGTTATTGGAGAAATTGGTGGTGCTATCATTGCCATTACCCTAGTTATGGTATCAGTATTTGTACCTATATCCTTTATGACTGGACCAGTTGGTGTTTTCTACAGACAGTTCTCTATTACCATGGCTGGTTCTATTATTATTTCAGCATTAGTTGCACTAACACTAACACCTGTATTGTGTGCAATGCTCTTAAAGCACAATACTGGAGGAAAGAAAAAATCTCCTATAGATCGTTTTATGGACTGGTTCAATAGAGGTTTTGAACGTCTTACAGGCAGATACATAAAGGTGTTGAACAAAATTGTAGCACGTAGAGTATTAACTTTTGGTATTCTGGCTGCTTTCTGTGCAGGTATATATCTAACAAACAAAGTTTTACCTGCAGGTTTTATTCCTAGTGAAGACCAAGGAATGATATATGCTATTATACAAACACCACCAGGTGCTACATTAGAACGTACAAATGAAGTTGCCAAAAAACTTCAGGAAATATGTGAAGAAACCGAAGGTGTACAATCCGTATCGTCGTTGGCTGGTTACGAAATTATGACTGAAGGCCGTGGATCTAACGCTGGTACATGTTTAATAAACCTTAAGCCTTGGTCTGAACGTCATCACTCGGTTCATGAAATCATGGAAGAGCTTGAAGAAGAAACTAAAAACCTTGGAGCTGTAATAGAATATTTTGAACCGCCAGCAGTTCCTGGATTTGGTTCTTCAGGAGGATTCTCAATGCGTCTATTAGACAAAACAAATTCTACAGATTACCATGAATTTGAAAAAATAAATAACAATTTCATGGATGCCTTACGAGAGCGCAAAGAAATCACTGGTTTGTTTACATTTTATGCTGCTAATTATCCGCAGTATGAAATAAAAATAAATAACAAGGTTGCCATGCAGAAAGGAGTTTCTATTGGTAAAGCCATGGAAAACCTAAACATTCTAATTGGTAGTACCTATGAACAAGGTTTCATAAAATACGGTAGATTCTTCAAAGTATATACGCAAGCTGCTCCAGAGTACAGAGCCTTACCTACAGATTTAGACAAACTTTTTGTTAAGAATGAAGAAGGCGATATGGTACCTTATTCATCATTCATGACATTAGAGAAAAAATTAGGACCTAACGAAATAACACGTTACAATCTGTATAATTCTGCTGCAATTCGTGGTCTACCAGCTGCTGGTTTTACAAGTGGTGATGCCATTAAAGCCATACAAGAAGTTGCAGAAGCCACTTTACCTAGAGGCTACGATGTTGCTTGGGAAGGATTATCTTATGACGAAGCTTCTCGTGGTAACGAGTCTATTTACATTTTTGTAGTTGTACTCATTTTTGTGTATTTGGTTTTAGCCGCGCAATACGAAAGTTTCCTATTACCACTTGCTGTAATTCTATCATTACCTGTTGGTATTTTTGGTTCATTCTTCTTATTAAAAGTCATGGGACTAGCCAATGATATTTATGCACAAATAGGCATAATTATGCTTGTTGGGCTTTTAGGAAAAAATGCTGTACTAATTGTAGAATTTGCTGTACAAAAACGGAGTCAAGGTTCTACAATATTAGAAGCCGCAATAGATGGTGCCAGAGCACGTTTCAGACCAATTTTAATGACCTCTTTTGCATTTATTGCAGGTTTAATTCCATTAATCATTGCCTCAGGTGCAGGTGCAATCGGTAATCGTACTATTGGAGGTTCATCCCTTGGTGGTATGCTGCTAGGAACATTATTTGGCGTTTTAATAATACCTGGACTATACTACATTTTTGGCAAGATGGCTGATGGTAAAAGTCTTATTAAGGACGAAAAAGATCAACCTCTTTCTGAAGAGTTTATTGAAAGAAGCGAAGCCGAAGATCAAACCAGAGCCAATACGGAAAGCATCAATAGACTTCAAAAGTTAATTAACAAATTAAGAAAAAGTAATAAAGATGAATAACATCAAATTATATAACATAAAGACACGATTTCTTTTTGTTTTAGTCTCATTTTTAATCTTAAGTGCATGTGTACCTACACAAAAAGCAATTAGAGAAGAAAGCAAAATCGTTCCTGAATATTATCAAAATATAGAAACAGATACGATAAATTCTGCTCAGATACAATGGCGCGATTTCTTTTCTGACCAAAATTTAATTGCTCTTATAGATACTGCATTGGTCAACAATCAGGAGCTTAACATTATGCTGCAGCAAATTGCCATAGCTAACAACGAGATTAAAATTCGTAAAGGCGAGTATCTTCCTTTTGTTAATGTTTATGCTGGTGCTGAAGTAGAAAAGGTTGGCGAGTATACCAGAAATGGTGCTGTAGAACAAAACTTAAACGTTCGTGAAGATGAAGAATTTCCTGAGCCACTTACCAATTTCACAGCAGGTCTATCCGTAACTTGGGAATTAGATATTTGGAAAAAACTAAGAAACGGCAAAAAAGCTGCTGTTTTAGAATATCTAAGTACCATGGAAGGCAAAAACTTTATGGTTACCAATCTGGTTGCTGAAATCGCAAGCACATATTATGAGCTTTTAGCCTTAGATAATCAATTAAGCATAATTGAACAAAACCTCGAAATTCAGCAAAATGCTCTAAAAATGGTACGACTTCAAAAACAAGCTGCCAGAGCAACACAATTAGCTGTAAGACGTTTTGAAGCCGAAGTATTAAAAAACCAAAGCAACAAATACAATATTCAGCAACAGATTGTAGAAACCGAAAACAAACTCAACTTTTTAATTGGTCGTTTTCCACAACCTATAGAGAGAAATTCAGATGGTTTTATAGAGCGAAATATCGATATGATTTATACAGGTATTCCATCACAATTACTTTCTAATAGACCAGATATTAAACAGGCAGAATATGAGTTGGAAGCCTCCAAGTTGAATGTAAAAATTGCTAGAGCAAACTTTTATCCTTCTATTGGTATAAAAGCAGGTGTTGGTTTAGAAGCTTTTAAACCAAAATATATTGTAGATACACCACAATCTTTATTATATAATTTGGTTGGCGATGCTGTAGCTCCACTAATTAACAGGAATGCTATAAAAGCTGAATACAAAACAGCTAATAACAGACAATTACAAGCTGTTTTTGAGTATGAAAAAGCAATCTTAAACGGTTATATAGAAGTTGCTAACGAACTCTCTAATATTAATAACCTAAAGGAAAGCTACAAGCTTAAAGAGCAACAAGTAGAAGCTCTTACAGAATCTATTGACTTGTCAATTAAGCTTTTTAAATCTGCAAGAGCAGAATACACTGAAGTATTGCTTACGCAACGCGAAGCTTTAGACTCTAAAATAGAAATTATAGAAACCAAGAGAGATCAGTTTTTAGCCAACATCAAACTTTACCAAGCTTTAGGTGGTGGCTGGAACTAGTTTTCATATTTTTTTTGATTAGTTAATTGTTTTAGCCACTCTGTAATCCGTTACGGAGTGGCTTTAAACCAAAGCAAGCTTACTTTAAGAGCTTGCGCTTAGTTCTTGTAAAATCTTTATAAATCTATTTTTGAAGCTCATTTAACATATCAAGATAAAATAATGTAAGCCTTCCATACCATATGAATAAAATAGCAATCATTCTTATTTTTCTTTTTGGCATTTTAAGGGTACAAGGACAAGATACTTTGGTTACTTCGTTAAAACCGAATAAAAGTAAACGCTTTAAATATGAATCGTTAATAGTTCCAACAGTTTTAATTGGATATGGAGTTTTTGGACTCGAAAATCATTCATTGAAATTATTAAACGAGAGTACTCAAAATGAATTTAATGAACATATTGATTCTAAATTCACTATTGATGATTTTTCACAATATAGTCCATTTTTATCGGTGTATGCACTAAATGCTCTCGGAAATAAAGGGAAAAATAATTTTAAGGACAGAACAATTATATTAGGAACAGCCTATTTAATTATGGGTGGAACTGTAAATATTTTAAAATACACAGGTACTGTAGAAAGGCCTGATGGCTCCTCAAAAAATTCATTTCCTTCAGGTCATACAGCCACAGCATTTATGGGTGCAGAATTTTTGTATCAAGAATATAAAGATGTTTCTGTTTGGTATGGGATTTCTGGTTATTTAGTAGCAACAGGAACAGGTCTTTTTAGAATTTACAACAATAGACACTGGTTAACCGATGTAGCAACAGGAGCTGGAATTGGTATCTTAAGTACTAAAATTGCATACTGGCTATATCCACTTATTCAAAATTCACTTTTTAAAGACAAAGAAAATACAAAAGGTATTGTTTTTCCTTTTTATAATGGAAGAGAATTTGGGTTAGGTGTATCAATAACCTTTTGATGAGAAAACCTATAATTTGACAAACATCTATACTATACGGAAAATCGTTAACTTTAATCCTAATAATGATAGTTGTAACAGACTATTGTAAATCAAAAACATAAATCACTTGAGTCAAAAACCAATAAAAAAATTAAGCGAATTAGCAGCCACGGCAATTTGTGGAAATGATATTAGCTCTTCTTGTCTTTACGTTTCTGCTTTGGCAATAATATATGCAGGGCAATATGCTTGGCTTGCTCTACTTATTGTTGCTGGAGTACTATTTTTATTCAGAAAAATTTATGGTGAAGTCGTAGGAGCATTACCTCTTAATGGTGGTGCATACAATGCTTTATTAAACACAACCAGTAAGTCA
>JASBSE010000578.1 GCA_030149115.1 Winogradskyella sp.
TGTTTTTGCGCTTTTTCTTCTTTTTCTTTTTTACCTCCTTTTCATCAAACTCTCCTTTAATAAGATCTTTAATCTTAGACATATCGTCTTTAGAGATTAACTCTTCCAAGTCTTTAAAGTGAGATTCATCTAGTTTTTTTATGGCTTCATCTCTTTGTAATGTATGTTCATACCTAGTTTTGAGAAGTTCGCTTTTAGCATCATAATACGAATTAAGATATTGCTTTATGATTTCTTTTTGAAAGTCATCAGCTTCAAGGGTAGTTAAAAAGTTGGCTATATACTCGTCTTTACGCTCCTCAACCTTTTGTTCGTATTTAGCAATTTCTTCTTTTGTCGGTTCTCTATTGATTACAGGATTTCCCATACGATCTCTACGACCTTGAGCATAAGTGTTTAATCCTAAGATTAGAGCAAAGGTTAATAATACTATTCTTTTCATAATTTAAATAATATCTAAGATTAGTTCTTTAGGTCTTCCAATTACTGCTTTATCATTATTAACAACAATAGGTCGTTCTATCAGTTTAGGATGCTTAACCATAGCTTTGATAATTTGTTGATCTGTCAATTCTTTGCCCTTATAGTCTGATTTCCAGATATCTTCATTTGTTCTTATCAAATCTATAGGTTTTATTCCTAATTTAGAAATAATTGTTTTTAGCTCTTCTTCATTAAATAAACTTTCAAGGTATTTTATAACTTCAAAATCTTTTTCTGATTCTTCTAATAAAACAAGACCTTCTCTAGATTTTGAGCATCTTGGGTTATGGTAAATTGTTATCATGATGTTTTATTATTCAATTTTTATGCCAATAGTTTTAGTAAATTCTAAATACTTAAACGATCATTTTTTACTCTTCATTTTTTTGTCCCATCATCATGAGATATGCCTTTAAGAAAGGTTCTAAATCTCCATCCATAACCGCATCTACATTTCCAGTTTCGTGAGCTGTTCGTACATCTTTAACTAGTTTGTAAGGATGCATTACATAGTTTCTAATCTGGCTTCCCCATTCAATTTTCATCTTACTTGCTTCTATATCTTCACGTTGCGCCATTTGCTTTTGAAGCTCAATCTCGTATAATTGTGACTTTAGCATTTGCATAGCTCTGGCTCTATTATCGTGCTGAGATCGCGTTTCGGAACACTGTATTTGAATACCAGTAGGTTTATGTAACAGTTGAACTTTGGTCTCAACTTTGTTTACGTTCTGTCCACCAGCTCCACTGGAACGTGCTGTAGTAATTTCAATATCTGCAGGATTTATTTCGATCTCAATAGAATCATCAACCAATGGATATACGTAAACAGAAGCAAAACTTGTATGGCGTTTAGCATTACTGTCAAAAGGAGAAATTCTTACCAAGCGATGTACACCATTTTCACCCTTTAACCAACCAAAAGCATAATCTCCCTCAATTTCCAGAGTTACTGTTTTTATTCCGGCAACATCTCCTTCTTGGTGGTTAAGCTCTTTGACCTTAAAACCACTTTTTTCAGCATACATTAGGTACATACGCATAAGCATGCTTGCCCAATCACAACTTTCAGTTCCACCTGCACCAGCTGTAATTTGTAAAACAGCACTAAGACTATCTCCTTCTTCAGAAAGCATGTTTTTAAACTCTAACTTTTCTATAGCATTTATAGCTTTATCAAACCTAGATTTTACATCATCTAGCGAAGCTTCCTCTTCTTTGTAGAATTCATAAATAACTTCTAAGTCTTCAAAAAGTGTTTTGGCAGTATTAAAATCATTGACCCAACTTTTCTTTTCTCTTAGAGAACGCATCACTTGTTCGGCTTTTTTGGAATCATTCCAGAAGTTAGGGTCGAAAGTTTGCTCTTCTTCGTTAGCAATTTCTATAAGTTTGGTATCTAAGTCAAAGATATTGTCTAAGTATGTCTAGACGGGAATTAAGATCTTTTATTTGATCTGATGTTATCATAATAAATTGAAATTTTCACAAATATAATAGGCATATGTAAAGAGCCATAATTTTGTATAGCTTTTTTTATTTCTAAAATGGAAACAAAAAAACCGTCTAAAAAATTAGACGGTTTTGATATTTTTTATTTGGTATCAATTAAGATTACCACCACCAGCACCAGTTATATGAAGGCTCGTAGTCACATAATTCTCCACCAGCTGTACTTGTACCGCTAACAACTTCTACAACCCCACGTTTGTAGCCAGGACCTATGTTTAAGTCACAGTTAACTTTAAATTTAGTGTAGTAACAGTTACCTACATATACATAGATGTACTTGCCAAATGTACCGTCTGCGTTTGTACCGCTAACAGCCATTTCTTCATTTTGCCCTACAACATTATCAAATATCTTAACGGCATAGCATGTATTTTCATAACGTTGATATAATCTTACTCTATAATCGTTATGCCAGTCCCACTTAAATGTAATTTGGTTTACATCACCAATACAATCGTTACATTCTGCTTCTGGTAAGTCTTTAGTTATTAATATTGCTTGTACATTATCATAATCTGCAGGAATAAGAAGAAGTCCTAATTTATCGCCACATCCAGGTGTATATCCATCACCATTTGCAACAGCTTCATCATAAATTGCGTCACCCTTTGCATTGTCAATTGCTGGTCTCCAATCACCAGGAACAGGCGTTAAGAAGTCAGTGAAATCATTAACAAAAGGACCTTCAATAAGTTTCCAAATAGCATACTGTACGTGTCCGTATGTGTACTCCGACCCATCACTGATGTCTATATTATTTAAAATCCAGTTTACTTTATCAAAGTTTTGAGGGTTTGTGTAAACATCTTCAAATGTACCACCAGCTAATATAGCCGTGTCGTAACTAGATAATACAGTAAAATCTATAAAATCATCATCAGCACCTAGGCTTGGTAATCTATCTGAACAATAAGCTTGTATAACATCACCGCCATCAAGAGAGACATCAAAATAACCATTTGTGCCTGGCTTGCTTACAACTTCAACATTTACAGTTGTGTTATAACCTGTTTCAAGTAAATCTGCGGTACAATCTGTAAAGTTGTTGTCATCGTTACCTCCATTGTTATAACCTCCATAACTACCCCATGTTTTTGCGTTGCTTAAAGTTGGAGTAGTAAGTTTTTCACTCCTTGCATCAAAGGTAAGTTCTTTGTCTTCTTCACCATCAGATACAACAATGCCTTTTTCATCAAATCTTAAAGCAGCTTGTTGTTGGTTTTCAATATCTTGAGTGCTTTCGTTTTGACATGAGGCAAAAACTACAAGAACCACAAGTAATACTAATTTAGTAATGTGTTTCATAATTATTTAATTTGGTTAATAGCATTAAAAATTTATGTAAAAGTATTTTTTAAAACCATTAACACGCTAAAATTTTGATGAAACGGAAGATTTATTAGTTAAATAGTTTAACGCCCAATTTAATCGATAAATCAGCATTTTTTTGCACAACTGAATAAGTGTTCAATTTGTCGAAGAAAATTTTAAATAGTGTTTAATTAATTACTTTTGAACCACGATATTAAATGTGATTATTATTTATTTATAGATTGTTGTTATGGTTACAATATCTATAAGATAGCTCCAATTCTTAGTGAATGAAAAATAATTCCAACACTCTTTCTATTTTAATTCCAGATGGAGAAACTACTCTGCTTTCTAATGTGGTTCATAGTCTATCTCTCGTTAGAAACATAAAGATTTATGTCTTGTCATCTCATAAAAAGAAATATTTTAAATATTCAATAG
Organism: Winogradskyella sp.; assembly: GCA_030149115.1. Lineage (GTDB taxonomy): Bacteria > Bacteroidota > Bacteroidia > Flavobacteriales > Flavobacteriaceae > Winogradskyella. The sequence continues at coordinate 3,748 of JASBSE010000578.1, forward strand.
ATAATAATTGTCTTAAGCATTCTCGTTTTATTGAGAGGTTTATATATTATAAGGGTTCAACACCTGAGTATTGGATAGAGAAAATTGATGAAACAGTCAAGGGTTTTAATATAGATTTGATAATGCCAATTTTCGATGTTAGTACAAGCAAGATTTTAAAATATAAGTCTCTTCTAAAAAATGAATCTAAGCTTTGTAACTTAACTGATGTTAGTAATTACGAGACAGCATTACGTAAAGATTTATTATATAAGTTTTTAAAATCTAATAATCTTTCGTGCCCTGAAAGCATTATAATAGATACTAAATCGAATTATGAAGTTGAAAACTTAAATTTTCCACTTGTAGCAAAACCTACGTTTGGTTTTAATGGTGGTATGGGTGTAAAACTCGTTAGAAGTACAAAGGAATTGTTACACTATATAGATGTAAATAAAACAGATAACCCCATATTATTACAAAAGTTCATAGAAGGTTTTGATGTAACTTGTAATGTGTTATGCAAAAATGGTAATATAGAAGCCTATACAATGCAAAAAGCAGCACTGGTGAAAAGTGTTAAAGTAACACCACAGCATGAATTTAGTTTTTTTAATGACGACGCTTTATTAAGGTTGATGAAAGATTTAATGAAAGCCTTAAAATGGTCTGGTGTTGCTAACATAGATTTTAGGTTTGATAAAGAGGATAATACCTATAAAGTAATTGAGATAAATCCTAGATTCTGGTTGAATACAGAAGCTTCTGCATTGGTAGGAGTTAATTTCCCTTATTTATATTGTTTGTCCACCTTAAATCAAAAATTTGAGTTTACTCCTGTTAAAACAGGTGCATTTTTGCACCTTAAAGCTTTAGTTAAGCGTTTTCAGCGTAATCCATTTTTAATTTTTAGGATTAGTTATCTATATACTAATACACCTATTAGATTTATTATAAAAGATCCATTTGTTCTGTGGTGTAAGTTTATGTGGAGAACTAATAATATTATATCTTCAAAAATTCTTAAAAAGAAAACGTCTTAGAGTATTATCTTTACATCATAGAAATAGTTTATGATTATAGATTTAAGAAGCGATACGGTTACCAAGCCATCAAAAGAGATGTTAGATGCTATGATGTCTGCAAAGGTTGGTGATGATGTTTATAAAGAGGATCTTACAGTAAATGCTCTTGAGCAGAAATTAGCTGAAATGTTTGGAATGGATGAAGCTTTGTTTTTTCCAACAGGTACCATGACAAATCAAACAGCATTAAAACTACATACTAATCCTGGAGATCAAGTTATTTGTGATAAGTATGCACATATCTATAACTATGAAGGTGGTGGAGCCTCCTTTAATAGCGGTATTTCTTGTAAACTAATAGATGGTCATCGTGGTATGTTTACCGCAGACCAAGCAGAAACAAGTATAAATCCACCTGATTTTTATCATAGTCCATTAACTTCTCTAATAGAAATTGAAAATACCACTAACAAAGGAGGTGGAGCATGTTGGGATTTTGAAGAATTAAAAAAGATTAGAGAAGTAGCTGATAAGCACAGTTTAGGATATCATTTAGATGGAGCAAGACTTTGGAATGCTTTAGTAGCCAAAAAAGAAAGTGCTAAACAATATGGAGAATTATTCGATACAATATCTGTTTGTTTAAGTAAAGGGTTAGGTTGCCCTATAGGCTCTGTGCTAATAGGAAAAAAAGAGTCTATGAAAGGTGCGTTGCGTATTAGAAAAATTCTTGGTGGCGGAATGCGTCAAGTAGGCTATTTAGCGGCAGCAGGTTTATATGCTTTAGATAATAATATTGAGCGTCTTAATGAAGATCATCAAAGAGCAAAAGAAATAGGAGAAGTTCTATCTGAAGTGTCTTTAATTAAAAAAGTAGAGCCAATTGAAACTAATATTGTCATTTTTGAATTAAATGACTCAATTAGCGAAGTAGATTTTCTTAATAAATTAAAAGAAAAAAACATACATATTATTGGTATGGGAAGCAATAAACTACGAATAGTTACGCATTTAGATTATACCAATAATATGCATGAGGTGTTGTTAAGTACACTTAAGCACTTATAGAAGATTATTTAAACATATCCATACCAGGAATGTTTGGCATGCCTTCCTTAGCAACAGCTGCTATTTCAGCTTCATTAACGTTTGTAGCTTTTTCAATAGCTTTATTAAGTGTAAGGATAAGGTAGTCTTCAAGCATTTCTTTGTCTTGTAGTAACTCATCATCTACAGAAATAGATTTAATAGTTCTGTTAGCTGTAATTGTTACTTTTAACTTACCGTCGCTACTAGTTTCATCAATCAAAACCGTATGTAGACGTTCTTTAGTTTCTTCAACTTTTTTTTGAGCTTCTTTTAGCTTACCCATCATGCCCATCATATCTCCAAACATATGTATATCTTTTAAAAAATTACCGTGCAAAATTACTAAATTGCGCCACTTTTCAGAATAAAATTTTCTTAAAACAATTATGAAAAAAAACTCTAGTGTAAATCCGCCAATAGCAAAAAAGATTCCTCATGAATTAGAAAAACATGGTGATGTAAGGGTTGATAATTATTTCTGGATGAAAGATAGAGAGCACCCAGAGGTAATAGATTACTTAAATGCTGAGAACGATTATTGTGATGCTCAAATGGCACATACCAAAGTGTTTCAGAACGAATTGTTTGAAGAAATGAAAGCCAGAATAAAAGAGGACGATTCTTCTGTGCCATATAAATATAATGGCTACTGGTATATTACTAGGTTTGAAAAGGGTAAAGATTATCCTATCTACACAAGAAAAAAAGAATCACTTGATAATGCTGAAGAATTGCTTTTTGATTGTAATAAAATGGCAGAAGGACAAAGCTATTTTAAGCTTGTAGGCATAAGCATTAGTCCAGATAATAAAAAAGTATCTTATGGTATAGATACAACAGGAAGACGACAATATACCATTCAGGTAAAGGATTTAGAAACTCATAATGTTTACAGAGATAGCATTGAAAATACTACAGGATCTTCTACATGGGCTAATGATAATGAAACTTTATTTTATACTCAAAAAGATCCCGTAACATTAAGAGCATATCAAATTTTTAGACACAAGTTAGGATCTGCTTCAGAGGATGAGTTAATATTTCAGGAAGGTGATGAAACTTTCGGTACTGCAATTTATAAGTCAAAGTCTAGAAAGTATATTATTATTGCGTGCTACAGTACGTTAACTAATGAGTATCATATACTCAATGCAGATAATCCTAATGGAAAGTTTGAAGTTTTTCAGCCACGTGTAAGAGGTTTAGAGTATAGTATCTCTCACTACGATGGTCATTTCTATATTCTTACAAATAAAGATAAAGCCACAAATTTTAAACTTATGAAATGCTCTGAAACGGATAGAGTATTTGATAAGTGGGAAGAAGTTATACCACATAGAAGCGAAGTGCTTTTAGAGAGTATAGATATTTTTAAAAATTACCTTGTAATAAGTGAGCGCGACAATGGACTCAACAAGATAAGAATAAAACGTTGGGACGCCACAGAAGATTATTACCTTCCTTTTGATAACGAAACCTACACAGCTTATACAACAACAAATGTAGAGTTTGATACAGAAACATTGCGTTATGCATACAATGCATTAACCACACCAGCTTCAGTTTTAGAGTTTAATATGAAAACCAAAACTAAAACTGTACTAAAAGAACAAGAGGTTTTAGGTGGGAAATTCAATAAAGACAACTACACCTCAGAGCGCATTTGGGCAACTGCAGAAGATGGTACAAAAATTTCTATGTCTGTTGTATATAAAAAGGGTTTAAAGAAGGATGGAAGCAATCCCTTGTTACAATATGCATATGGTAGTTATGGCTCTACAGTAGATCCTTATTTTTCAACAATACGTTTGAGTTTATTGGATAGAGGTTTTATATATGTTATTGCTCATATTAGAGGAGGGGAGTATTTAGGTAGGCAATGGTATGAAGATGGTAAACTTTTAAAAAAGAAGAATACTTTTTCTGATTTCGTAGCTTGTTCAATCCATTTAATAAAAGAGCGATATACGTCATCAAAGCATTTGTACGCAATGGGTGGAAGTGCAGGAGGTCTATTAATGGGAGCTGTTATAAACATTGCTCCAGAATTATATAATGGTATTATTTCAGCAGTACCCTTTGTAGATGTGGTAACCACAATGCTAGATGATTCTATTCCGTTAACTACGGGTGAGTATGACGAATGGGGAAACCCTAATGATAAACTCTATTATGAGTATATGAAATCCTATTCTCCATACGATAATATTGAAGCTAAAAACTATCCTAATATGTTAGTAACAGCAGGATTGCACGACTCTCAAGTACAATATTGGGAGCCTGCTAAATGGGTGGCTAAACTAAGAGAAATAAAAACGGATAGCAATAAACTGTACCTTAAAACCAATATGGATGCTGGTCATGGAGGTGCTTCAGGACGCTTTGAAAGCATTAAGGAGGATGCAGAAGAATTTGCTTTTCTGTTAGATTTAGAAGGTATTTCGAGTTGATTTAAAAAAAAAGTATTAGTTTTGCGAGGTTTTAGAGTGTAATTAATTTACACTTGATTAAATAGCATTTATGGACAAAAACAAAAATGTATTTGATAATGTATTACAACTTATAGGTAATACACCACTTATCAAGTTAAACAGAATGACCGCAGACTACGACGGCGAGTTTTATGCTAAAGTAGAAGCTTTCAATCCAGGTCATTCTTCTAAGGATAGAATTGCATTACATATTATTGAAGAAGCTGAACGTCAGGGTATTTTAACTCCTGGTGATACAATTATAGAGACTACTTCTGGTAACACAGGATTTAGTATTGCTATGGTTAGTATTATTAAGGGGTATGAGTGTATACTGGCAGTAAGCTCAAAGTCTTCTGCAGATAAAATAGACATGTTAAGGTCTATGGGCGCTAAGGTATATGTTTGCCCAGCTCATGTTAATGCAGATGACCCAAGATCTTACTATCAAGTAGCAAAGAGATTACACGAAGAGATTAAAGGCTCTATTTATATCAATCAATATTTTAATCAATTAAATATTGATGCGCATTACAATTCTACAGGACCAGAAATTTGGAATCAAACCAATGGTGAAATTACGCATTTAGTTGCATGTAGTGGAACAGGTGGAACAATTTCTGGAATCGCTAAATTTTTAAAAGAGCAAAATCCTGAAGTTAAAATCATAGGTGTAGATGCTTATGGTTCTGTATTGCAAAAATATCATGAAACCAGAGAGTTTGATGAAAAAGAAATTTACCCTTATAGAATAGAAGGCTTAGGTAAAAACTTGATTCCAACCGCAACTGATTTTGATGTTATTGATAAATTTATCAAAGTAACTGATGAGGAAAGTGCACATATGGCTAGAGAAATCTCTAATTCAGAAGGTTTATTTGTAGGCTATACTAGTGGTGCGGCAATGCAAGCTATTAAGCAATTAAACGAAAAAGGAGAATTTAAGTCAACTGATAAAATTGTAGTTGTTTTTCCAGATCATGGATCGCGTTACATGAGTAAGGTGTACAGTGATAAGTGGATGGAAGACCAAGGCTTTTTTGATAGCAAAAATGAAGTGTCTACAACCATTCAATACGTAAAATAAAAGAATTAGAAAATAACACTAAGCCTACCTGTTATTGGTAGGCTTTTTTATGTTTAAAACTTAGTGAATAGTTAGGTGAAATTATATTATGCAGTCATGATAATATTACCTAATTTTGCTGATACTAATAAAACTAAATTAAAACTAAAACTGTTCTATAACTCTTATGAGTTTATAGATAAGGATTAATGGCAAACGCAAGGTATGAAGGATTTATTTGAAAAGATTTATCGAGATAAGGGACCTTTAGGAAAGTGGGCAGCACAAGCGGAAGGTTATTTTGTATTTCCAAAGTTAGAAGGGGAAA
>JASBSE010000026.1 GCA_030149115.1 Winogradskyella sp.
ATAAGCTAAACCTTGAAGTATTATGAAAATACCACCTAAAAGCAATAGCAATACTTTTAAGATTTTATTCGCTAACATTAATTAATCCCTTATTAATTGAGGCGAATATATAAAAAAATTACAATTAAACGATAAAAAAATGCTTTTTATCGATAAAAATATCATTTTAACGTAGGAATTTACTTCAAAAGCAATAAAAACTCTTGTTCAGTAAGTAATGAAATACCCAAACTTTCTGCTTTTGTGCGCTTACTTGGACCCATTTTATCACCTGCAACTACATAACTTGTTTTAGAAGATATTGAAGACGACACTTTTCCTCCATTATCTTCAATGAGCTTTTTAAGCTCGTTACGAGAAATAGTTTCAAACACACCTGAAACTACAAATGTTTGTCCTTTTAACTTGTCTGTTTGGTTTGCCAATTTCTCCGCAGAAATTTCTAACTGTACTCCATAAGTCTTTAGACGTTCTATTATAGTTTTATTTTCTTCTGAAGAAAAGAACTCTACAACACTCTCAGCAATACGTTCACCTATTTCATCTACAGTAACCAAATCTAATACAGACGTAAACATTAAAGCATCAATAGATTTATAATGCTTTGCTAATTTTTTAGCAACAGTTTCTCCAACATATCTAATACCAAGGGCAAACAAAACACGCTCAAATGGAATCTGTCTTGAAGCTTCTATACCTTTGACCAAGTTCTCCGCACTCTTTTCTGCCATACGCTCTAATGGAATGACTTGCTCTACTGTTAATTCATATAAATCAGCATAGTTTGAAATTAAGCTTTCTTTTACTAATAACGCTACAGTTTCACCACCTAAACCTTCAATATCCATAGCTTTTCTAGAAATGTAGTGCTGAATACGGCCTACAATTTGTGGCGGACAACCATTATAGTTAGGACAATAATGCTTTGCTTCCCCTTCTGGTCTTACCAATTCGGTTTGACATTCCGGACAATGTGTAATGTAGACTGTTGGCTTAGAATCTTCAGGACGTTTTGTAAGGTCTACAGCAATAATCTTTGGAATAATTTCACCTCCTTTTTCCACAAAAACGGCATCTCCTTCTCTAATATCTAACTTTTCAATCTGATCGGCATTATGCAAAGACGCACGTTTTACAATAGTACCAGCTAATTGTACTGGCTCTAAATTGGCTACTGGAGTAATAGCACCTGTACGACCAACCTGATAAGTGATTTCGTTTAATCTCGTTGAAACTTGTTCTGCCTTAAACTTATAGGCCATTGCCCAACGTGGTGCTTTGGCTGTGTAGCCCAATTCATCTTGCTGAAACAAACTATTTACCTTAACCACCACACCATCTATTTCATATGGTAAGTTATGTCGATGCTCTTCCCAATAATTCACATAGTCTAAAACCTCATCTATAGAGTTGACCAACTTGGCTTCCTTGGGCACCTTAAAGCCCCAAGCTCTGGCCTTTTCTAAACCTTCAAATTGTGTTGAAACATTTAGATTATTTCCTTTTATACTATACAAGAGACATTCTAAAGGTCGCTTTGCTACTTCTGAGCTGTCTTGCAATTTTAAGCTTCCTGATGCTGTATTTCTCGGATTTCGATATGGCTCTTCTTCATTAGCAATGCGTTCTTCATTCATTTTTAAAAAGCCTTCAATAGGCAGAACGATTTCACCTCTTATATCAAAACGCTCAGGATAATCACCTTTTAGTTGAAGTGGTACTGTATTAATGGTTTTTACGTTAGCAGTAACTTCATCTCCTTGCACTCCATCACCTCTAGTAACTGCTCTTACCAACTTTCCGTTTTCGTAAGTTAAGTTCATAGAAGCTCCGTCATACTTTAACTCACATGTGTACTGAACCTCTCCATCTATCATTTTTTTGATACGCTTTTCCCAATCCATTAAATCTTCTTTAGAATAGGAATTATCTAAAGAATACATTCTAAAATCGTGAACAACCGTATTAAAGTTTTTGGTAATAGTACCACCCACACGTTTTGTTGGCGAATTTTCATCATAAAATTCTGGATGTGCTTCTTCCAAAGCTTGAAGTTCTTTCAACTTCATATCAAACTCGTAATCACTAATGGTAGGATTATCGAGTATGTAATAATTATAATTGTGCTGACGTAAATCGTCTCTTAAGGATTCAATTTTAGATTTTATATCCATTCTATAATCTTTCTTTATTCAACCATTTTGGTGCTGGCAATGGCTTGTAATTATTCATTTTATCTAAAAGTCCTTCAATGGTTATGTCTATAACAACAGCATCTAAATTTTCTTGTTTTAAAAACCCTCTTTGCACCATCATTTTACATTGTTCAATTAAAGCATCATAATAGCCATTGATGTTTAAAATACCTATTGGCTTAGTGTGCAACCCTAGTTGTCCCCAAGTAGTGATTTCAAAAAACTCATCCATAGTACCAAAACCACCAGGAATAATGATAAATCCTTCACTTTTTTCATACATGATTATTTTTCTATCGTGCATGTTGTCTGTGGTAATCAATTCCGTAAGTTCTGTATGAACAATTTCTTTGGTTTTTAGAAAAGTTGGAATAACACCAACGGTTTTACCTCTGTTTTCAATAACACCTTGCGCCACCTTTCCCATAATACCAATTTTAGCGGCACCATAAACAAGCGTTATATTTTTTTGAGCAAATTCTTTACCTAGAGCATAGGCTGTAGTAATAATTTTCTCATCATTTCCATCACTACTTCCGCAAAAAACTGATATACTTTTCATATTTATTTCCCATGAAAATGGGAATCTCTATTAGTTTAGATTCCTGCCTTCGCAGGAATGACATTCATATTACTTTTTAGTTCCTTTTAGCATTCTGTCATTTCCGTTTAAATCCTTTCTTAACTGAAAATCCTTAAACTCAGCATTAACTAAAAGTTGCTTTGTTTCTTGACCAAGATACTGGTTAATTTCAAAATAAAGTGAACCGTTAGACTTCAACTTATCAACAGCAAAATCAGTAATAGCTTTGTAAAAAATTAGTGGATTATCGTTTTCTACGAATAGCGCCAAATGTGGTTCATTATCGAGAACGTTTGGCTTTATTTCTTGCTTTTCTAGCTCACGTACGTATGGTGGATTTGAAACGATAATATCGAAAAAAGCCATCTGTCGCAAAGCGACATCTCCCCAAAGGGAAGAC
>JASBSE010000585.1 GCA_030149115.1 Winogradskyella sp.
GAGATTTCAATAAACTCATAACGCATTTTAATGAAATTAAAGAAGAAATAAATGATTTTATAATCTAAATGATTATTCTAAAAATATAATTATACATGTATAAAAAAAGCCGAAACTAACGTTTCGGCTTTTCATTTGTACACAAGATTGACCTATTATCGAACCAAAATTTAAAAATATTTATAAGACTTATGGAAGAGTAAATTGAAATATTCTTCATGTAAATGAACTTTATTAAATATGTGATGAAACAATCGCAAGCTTTATAATTTAGTTCATTCTTTAGGCCATTTTAGTTTTTATATTTAATGGATAAACTTTTGACTGACGTTAAACGGTGATGCTGGTTTCTTGTAATATTAATCTTCTAAAATTTAGTTTGAACTTAATTCTTTGTATTTATCTAGATTTCAAATAATTGAAAACTTAATAGAATTATGCATTTATACTAATTTAATTATTTTTTAAGTTTTTCTCTAGGCGTCTCTATTTAAATAATATATTTCGATATATAAATTACTTGTAAAAATCTATTCTACGGTTATTACAAACTATTCTATCTTCTGTTTAAAACAATTAACCAACATACCATAAAGTTCAGGATGTTTTCTTTTGAGTAAATCTGGTCGCTCAAAAAAATATTCTGATGCAACCGCAAAGAATTCTGCTTGGTTAGTACCACCATATTTACGAATGTCTGAATGGTTGTCGTTAATTGCTTCGATTTCCTTATGGATTAGATTTAACCACGGTATGGCATATTGGTGCTGCAATAATCGTTCTGGCACACCATCTGTTCTGTCATCAAGTTTATCTATTAGGTGTATAAATTCGTGGATACCAGTATTGTTTTTATCACTCTTATTTTTAAAACCGTGATATAATGCCTTTTTAGACAAAATCATTTGCTTTTCAAATCGACCGTTGCCAACAATTCCACCAATATTACGTGATTTATCCCTACTTCCAAATTGCATATCCTCATTAAAATTGTCTGGATATAAGAGAATTCCGCTTAAATTGGTGTAGTGCCATTCTTTAAAGCCAAACACAGGAATCACTGCACTCGCAGCGATTAAAATTTTATCGAGCTCTTCCAATTCTAATTTCACACCATCAATATAGACTTCACTAAGAAATTGCATCATTCGCTGTTGAAAAACCTTTTGCTTCTCTTGTGAAAGGTTGCTATAATAATGTACATTCTCTAATAATAGCCCGTGCCAGCGTTCTGGAAATGGTTTAATGCTATGACGTTGCGCTTTTCTATAAAAATGAATCGCAAATAGAAGAATTACAACCGAAATTAAAATGTAATCCATATTAAACTAAAGAGTATTAATCTACAGCTTCTGCCTTGAAGCCCACTTTTTGCAATGTGGCTTTTACATCTTCTTCTGAAGCACCATTGCTTTTTATTGTTAGAATTTTATCTGGGTTTACAGTATCCACTTCCCAGCTTTCAACACCTTCCTGATTATTTAAGAATGGTGTTACCTTTGATACACAACCGCCGCAATTGATGTTTGTTTTAAATTTTAAAGTTTTCATTTTGTTTTAATTTATAATTAATATTAAAGTTTTACCCTTTTTAACCTTAAGCTATTTGCAACTACAGAGACACTACTAAATGCCATTGCTGCACCTGCAATCATTGGGTCTAATAAAAAGCCATTTATAGGGTATAGCACGCCTGCCGCTATCGGAATACCAATAATATTATAAATGAATGCCCAAAACAGGTTTTGACGGATGCCCAGTACCGTTTTTTTTGATAGTGCCAATGCTTTCGGAATGGATTGTAAATCTGAGGTTATCAATGTCATTTTTGCAACATCCATCGCAATATCGGACCCCTTGCCCATCGCGATACTTACATCGGCTTGCGCCAAGGCGTGGGAATCATTGATGCCATCGCCTACCATAGCTACTATTTTACCATCAGACTGCAATTTTTTCACAAAGTTTGCTTTATCCGAAGGCATTACTTCCCCTTGGAAATTTGCTATTCCCACTTGTTGGGCTACGGCTGATGCTGTCTTATTATTATCACCTGTTAGCATATAGACATCAATGTCCCTTTCGTGAAGTGTTGCAATGGCTATTTTTGAAGTTTCCTTTATTTTGTCTGCAATAGCAAGTATCGCCAATACATCTTTTTCATTACCAAAGAATATGACGGTTTTTGCTTGCTCTTCAAGACTTTCTGCTGTTTGCATCAAGGAAGCATCAATTTGTATATTCTTCTCAAGCATTAATTTATGGTTTCCAACATAGTATTGTGAGCCATTTTCTGTTTTAGCTTGCACACCTTTACCCGTAATACTTTCAAAAGAAGCAATTTCAACTTTTTCAATATTTTCTTCTTTAAAATGATTAACAACTGCTTC
>JASBSE010000593.1 GCA_030149115.1 Winogradskyella sp.
ATTTATCAGTGTTCTCTAAAGCAAACAATAAGCTAAATGACAAAGTAAGCCTGTACGGAGATTTACAAGTTAGAAATGTAACCTATAAAACCTTCGGAAATACATCTGATTTAGTAGATTTTGAAGTTAATAAAGATTTTACATTCTTCAATCCAAAAGCAGGTATAACCTATGATTTAAATGCAGGTAACAGCCTTTATTTCTCTTATGCGAGAGCGAACAGAGAACCAAACCGTACAGATTTTGAAAGCAATAATGATATTGAGTCAGAGCAGCTTAACGATTTTGAATTAGGTTGGAGACACAAAAACGGAAACTTTACGTTTAATGCGAATGCTTACTATATGTTGTATAATGAGCAATTGGTGTTGTCTGGTCAGTTAGATGATGTTGGTAACCCAATACGTACTAATAGTGGTGAGAGATATCGTTTAGGTTTAGAGTTAGAAGCTATAATTCCAGTAACACCAAAATTAACCCTACAACCTAATGTAACGCTGAGCTCTAACAAGAACAAAGAAACCATCATAGATTTTGATGGCGAATTACAAAACTTAGGTAAGACAGATATTTCATTTTCACCAGAACTTGTAGCATCAAATGCAATTGTATTTCAGCCAGTACAAGATTTACAAATGGCTTTGCTAAGTAAATATGTAGGTGAGCAATACATGAGTAATACTGAAGCTGATGCTTCTAAGCTAGATAGCTACTTTATTAACGACTTTAATGTTAGTTACAAATTAGCATTCCCAGACACTGAGGATTCTCAACCTATTTTTGATTCTATCGTGTTCACAGGATTGGTAAACAACATATTTAATGTAAAGTATATTTCTAATGGCTACTATTACACTTATGACGATACATGGTCAGATCCTAGTGTAGTAACAACTATTGAAGGCGCTGGTTTTTATCCACAAGCTACAACCAACTTCTTGGTTGGTATGACTTTGAATTTTTAAACAATTCTAAACAATAAAACAAAACCCTGTAAGCTAATGTTTACAGGGTTTTTTTATTAAGAAATTCATTTTAATTAGAAACCAAATATTGCCCATTTCCTAAATCATCAACTCTATAGGGTTGCAATGTGCAAGATTGTGTGTTCCCATTCAATCCAATACCTGTAGATAAACTATATTGGTTGGCATCATCGCAACCACAAACCACAATATCTCCAGTGCCAGAGTCTGTTAAGGTAGAGCAGGCGCCTGGTGCATGACTTGGATCTGCAGCATCCCAAGCATAAAGAGTAGAAGAATTTAACCTATATAACCAAATACCATTATTCCCTTGGTTGGCAACATATACTGCGTTGCTATTAAACTGAAGTTGATTAAACTGCGGTAAATTTGTATTGACCGTTAGGTTTACACCAGCATCAAATAAGAAGTTACAGTTGCTATTAATGCTATCGTCGCCACCGCACGATATAGCTATGAATGAGAGGATTATAATCAGTTTTTTCATTTGAAATTTTGAGGCTCAATTTACAATTATTTAAGCTTTACACTAAATATTTTATATATTTGCAAAGTAATCTCGTTGACGCGAGATTTTTTTTATGCTGAATTTACTTCAGCATCTTTTATTAAAACGAATGAATTATGAGTAAAGTATCTTATTATACAGCAGAAGGATTAAAAAAATTAAGAGAAGAGTTAAATCAACTTAAAGACGTAGAGCGTCCAAAGGCTTCTCAAGCTATTGCAGAAGCAAGAGATAAAGGTGATTTAAGTGAAAATGCTGAGTACGATGCAGCTAAAGAAGCGCAAGGCATGCTAGAAATGAAAATTTCTAAGATGGAAGAAACTTTAGCCAATGCTCGTGTTATTGATGAGTCTCAACTAGATACTTCAAAAGTATTAGCATTATCTAAGGTAAAGATAAAAAACCAAACTAACGGTATGGAAATGACGTATACTTTAGTTGCTGAGAGTGAAGCAGATTTGGCTTCAGGTAAAATTTCTGTAAATTCACCAATAGGTAAAGGCTTGTTGGGTAAATCTGTAGGTGATGTAGCAGAGATTCAGGTGCCAAATGGTATATTGAAGTTTGATATTTTAGAGATATCTAGATAACAAATTTCTGCGAAAGCAGAAATCCTACAATTATTAAGACATATAAAAGATTCCTTAATCAAGGAATCTTTTTATATTTATAGAGTATTGAAAAACCCTACCAATGGCTACGCTTTTTACAAAAATCATTAATGGTGAGATTCCGTCATACAAAGTTGCAGAAACCGATGAGTTTTTTGCTTTTTTAGATATTAATCCTAACTCAAAAGGCCACACACTTTGTATTCCTAAAAAAGAGGTTGATAAAATTTTTGATTTAGATGAGGAAACTTACATGGGTTTAATGCAATTTTCCAGGCGTGTAGCTTTAGCTATAGAAAAGGTAATTCCGTGCCAACGTATAGGTATGACTGTTATAGGATTAGAAGTGCCACATGTACATGTGCATTTAATACCACTTCATACTATGGAAAATGCACGTTTTACTCAAAAGGAAAAATTGACTTCAGAAGAGTTTGAAGCTATAGCTCAAAAAATAGCAGATAATTTTAATTAAAAGTTATTATACCTGTTGCAAATAAGATTACTCCAGTTACAATAAGCAAATCAAAAAAGATAAAGGCCCAAGCCAATGGTTTTAACTTTATAGATTTTGGTCTGGGTTGCGCTGCACGCTGCTGATACTCTACAACACGCTCAATATCATCAGTCCAACGGACAGGAAAAATTGTAGTGTTACAATTATAGCAGTGCATATGGTGAGAGGTTTCTGAGGTTATGGCTTTGTAAAAGACGTTTTCGGTCAGCTTTTGTTTAAAGGTAATTTCCAAACCATCATTAGAGTAGCATTCTGGGCAGTTGTTGCTCAGTCTAGCTTCTTTTAGCGTAAAGTATTTTGATGAACCCATACCCAAAATTAAACTATTTTTTTAAATACTTTATTATGAATTGTTTAAGTTGAGTTTTAATCTAATTATCCTTTTTAGCTTAAATAGTTTTTAATGTAATTTGTATTGTTGTGCCTTTATCGATTTCAGACTCCACAACTTTTATTTTTCCTTTATGATAATCCTCAATGATTCGTTTGGCTAAAGATAAACCAAGTCCCCAACCACGTTTTTTGGTAGTATAGCCAGGTTCAAAAATTTTATTAAAAAGCTGTTTAGGAATACCTTTGCCAGTATCGCTAATGTTTACAAATACTTGTTTTTCAATTTGAGAAATACTCAGTTTTAAATCCCCTTTACCTTTCATGGCATCAATGGCATTTTTTACTAAGTTTTCAATCGTCCAGCTATATAATTGCGCATTTAGTTTTACAGGTATTTCATTTTCAGGGTGTTCAATCTCAAAATTGATCAGTTTTGAAGACCTCGATTTTAAATATTCATAAGACGATTTTGTAACTTCAACCAAATCTAAAGTTTCTAAAGTTGGGGCAGAACCAATTTTGCTGAAACGATCTGTGATTGTTTGCAGACGGTCTATGTCTTTTTCAATTTCGGCAATATACTCAGGATTTACATTTTCGGTTTTCAAAATTTCGGCCCAACCTACTAAAGAAGACAATGGAGTACCTATTTGATGCGCCGTTTCTTTGGCCATACCTGTCCATAGCTTATTTTGTTCTGCTGTTTTTGTACTTCTATAAAAGAAATAAACAACAGCTCCAAATAGCAGAATAATTAGAAGTAAAGCCAAGGGATAATATCCTATTTTTTTAAGAAGCGGTGAGTTACCATAATAAATAGTTTGAAAAACTTCACCTTTATATACAACTTCTATAGGTTCATTTTCGCTTGAAAATTTCTTTATTAGGTAATTAATATAGGTTGAGTCTTTAAGCTTTTCTTCATCAAGATTTATATGATTATTTACGTCCCCTTTTTTGTCTATAATCAGCATTGGAGTGCTGGTTGTTGTTTCTGTAAGCACATGAGTAGTTACAGGGTCTACATCAGCAGTTAAATCATCTATACTTCTTAAAAAATTGTTTTGGGCAACAGACCAGGTTTTGATTTTTACACGTTCTTCAGCCTTAAATTTTTGAAAGAAAGAATACGTATTCCAAAG
>JASBSE010000595.1 GCA_030149115.1 Winogradskyella sp.
TTTACCGTGTCTTTGTAATCTAATTTTTACAGGCATAATAATTAATTAATGAGGTTCTCGACCTCTGTTATTAATGAGGGCGCAAAGATAATACATTTTTTTGATTTTAAAGCCTTTTAGCCATTTTAACTAAAAGATTGCCACTTTAAACAAAAGTGCAGTCTCGGAGTAAGTCTAGTATAAAAAAATATTATACTTTTGGGATTCTTGTTTCGTTATATTTGAAACAACGATTAATTTCCGCTTTAATAATGAAAAAATTAATAGTCTTATCTCTTATTCTAATATCGGTGTTTAGCTGTGGTGATGAAGTTGAATTTAATACTCCAGCATTTCAAGGTTCATTAGATGGAACGTCTTGGAGAGCAAAAGCCTTCTCAGCAAGTATTGATGAAAATGGATTTTTAACACTTTTTGGAACTAACAATATTGAAACTGTAGAATTAATTATACCTACGGTGGCAGTTGGTGTTTATGTTTTTGGGGATGTTAATACTATAGAGGCTCGTTTTACGACTGCGGATGGTACTGTGTTTTCTACCAATAATAGACCACATCCAGACGTATCTGTATATCCAGAATATGGTGAAATTAGATTAAATGAGATAGATAACAATAGATTTACAGGTACTTTTAGATTTACGGCTTTTAATGCCTCGGGACTTCAGTCTGTTAATTTCACAGGGTTGACAGGAGAAGTTGGTGTAGACCCTGTTACTGGACAAAACGGACCAATTTATGGAGGTGTATTTTATAGAGTTCCTTTAATTTCTGGTTCAATCCCTGCGGATCCAATTACTTGTTTAGATACCCAAATGGCTACGGAAACAGCAGAAGCTACATATGTTACTGCTCAACAAGTTGGTGATGACGGATTTATTGATGCTACAGGTTTTGAAAATGCATGTGAAGCATACAGACAAACTTTAATTACTCAGCGTGATTATTGTGGTGACATAGATGGGTCAATTCAGCAAATGATAGATGATTTAGGGGCGTGTCAAATAAGTTGTGAGATGGCGACAACTAATAGAAATGAAGCTGAAATACAATATAATACAGCAACGATGGGTGAATTTGCAGAGAAATGTGCCCAATATCAAGTTTATTTGCAAGAACAGATAGATTATTGTGGAGATGAAGATGGTTCAATACAAGTTGAAATAGATAGTTTAGATTGCGGTGATGATGATGGTGATGGAGTGCCAAATGTATTTGAAGATTTCAATGGAGATGGTGATTTAACAAATGACGACACAGATGGTGATGGTATTGCAAATTATTTAGATAACGATGATGATGGTGATAATGTTCCAACCTCGGTTGAATTGCAATTAGATGTTGATGGTAACCCAACAGATACAGATGGAGATGGTGACGCAGATTATTTAGATACTGACGATGACGGTGACGGTATATTAACCATTAACGAAGATGCTAACATGGATGGAGACCCAACTAATGATGATACTGATGGTGATGGAGTGCCAGATTATCTTCAGGTTTAATAAAAGCACTGAATTATACAAAAGCGCTATTTGAAATTTTCAAATAGCGCTTTTTTGTTAAAGGCTGTTAAAGACTATTAAATGGTGTTAAATTACTTGACTT
>JASBSE010000234.1 GCA_030149115.1 Winogradskyella sp.
GTTTCAATTCCCTAACTTTGCAACTAATTCCTAATCTCTTTTTCTTATCATGATCATATACAACGTCACAGTAAACATAGACGATTCCGTTCACGATGAATGGCTAAGTTGGATAAAAGAGCATATTCCACAAGTTTTAGCTACAGGGAAATTTGTAGATGCCAAACTCACCAAAGTATTGGTAAAAGAAGACATGGGTGGCACAACGTATTCTGTGCAATATAAGGCACACTCCAGAGAAGCTTTAGATGCGTATTATGCTGAAGATGCTGAGCGTCTAAGAGGTGACGGCCTAAAGCGGTTTGCTGATAAAATGTTGGCGTTTAGAACCGAATTAGAAGTCATAGATGAATACTCTGTAAATTTCAACTAAGTTAAAAATGGCACTCAATCAGAAAATATACAATAACAGAAAAACCTTAAGAATCATAAGTGTTTTAATGATGTTTTTGGGTGTAGTTATTGCTTATTTTTGTTACGATTCCGAACCTTGGGAAACTATTGGTGGTTTTATCTGTGGCGCAGGATTCGCTTTATTTATAATTTTTGTTTCCCTTAAAGAACCCAAAAACCAATCTTAATCAGTGTCAAATCAAGATCAAGTTAGAGCAAAAAAACATTTAGGACAACATTTTCTAAGAGATGAAAATATTGCCAAAAAAATTGCAGACACCTTAACACTGCAAGGCTATAAAGACGTGTTAGAAATTGGTCCTGGAATGGGTGTATTGACTAAATATCTTCTCAAAAAAGATATTAAAACTCACGTTATAGAGATTGACACAGAATCTGTTGAGTATCTTAGAAACAACTACCTCAACCTTTCAGATAGAATCTACGAGAAAGACTTTTTAAAATACGATTTAACTGAAATTTTTAAGGATCAACCTTTTGCTATCATTGGTAATTTTCCATACAACATATCGTCTCAAATAGTTTTTAAAACCTTAGAGATGCGTCATCAAATACCAGAATTTTCAGGTATGTTTCAAAAGGAAGTTGCACAGCGCATTTGTTCTAAAGAAGGTTCTAAAATCTATGGCATTCTTTCTGTTTTGACACAAGCATTTTATGATGCTGAGTATTTATTTACAGTACCGCCTTCAGTATTTAACCCTCCACCAAAAGTAGATTCTGGTGTGCTATTGCTAAAACGAAAAGAAAATTTTACATTGCCTTGTGATGAAGCTTTATTCTTTAAAGTGGTAAAAACAGGTTTTCAGCAACGCAGAAAAACATTGCGAAATAGTTTAAAAACCTTCAATCTTTCCGATAATTTAAAAGCAAATACTATCTTTGGGCAGCGACCAGAGCAATTAAGTGTCTCACAATTTATTGAGCTCACTTCGCTTATTGAAAACGACCAAAATTAAGTTTTACGTCATTTCGAGTGATTTCAAAATATAAATTTTGAAATTGTATCGAGAAACATAAAAAAACAAGTGGAAGAAACTCAAGAGAACATACAATTTCAACTTACAGATGAGCTTATTGAAAAAG
>JASBSE010000236.1 GCA_030149115.1 Winogradskyella sp.
AGTTGTCGTGATTTGATATTGATATGGTGCAGTTCCGTTTTGTCCTATGGCACTAATAACACCAGAGTTTGGATTACAATTAGCATTTTGATCAACAGAAACCGTTAAATCCAAAGCTACAGGAGATTCAAGAATTTCGAATATTTGTGAAGCTGTTTCACAGCCATTAAAAGAACCTGAACCATTTTCTGTAAAGACTAAGTAATATTGGCCAGGAGATAATGTTCCTGGGTTTGGAGTTGTAACCGTTTCAGGAGTACCAAATGTTACCGCAATAGTGTTTGGTCCATCTACCAATTGATTATCATAAGCTGAATAGATGGTATAATCAACAGATGTTGTTGTACTATCAAAATTATCTATTGTAAAGGTTACACTTCCATCAGCTGCACCAAGACAAGTCACATTGTTTGGAGCCACAGTAGAGGTTAGGGTAGAAGCAGGATCTATTGCAAAATCCGCAGCTTTTACAAAGTAACAATCAGTCACTAAATCATGAACCACAAAGGTGTAAACCACACCAGGAATTAAGTTTGTAAAAGTTCTTGTATCTCCACCCGGAGTATCTGGTGGCAAATAACTTGTTGTATAAGGAATCGTGTTGAATTCTAAAATTCCGAACTCATAACTACCACTACCTACAGCAGATACAGCAGTAACTTCAGCAGTACCACCAGTTGTACAATCTGGTACAGAAATATTAACGTTAATGATTAAATCTGATGGAGGAGAAGCCATCGTTATTTGTTGAGACAAACTACAACCATTGGCATCTACTACATTAACAGTATAATTTCCGTAGTTAATAATATTGAAGGTATGATCTTCATTTGAAGTCGCATTATATGGGTTACCAGGAATGACATCACCAAAGTTATTAGAAATAAAATAGGTAAATGGGGCAGTACCACCAGCAATATTTTCAACTGTAATAGAACCTAAAGAAGAGCCTCCAGGATTATTACAGGTAATATCTACTTTACTTAAATCGAAAGTGATGGCATCTGGCTCAGTAAGTGTAATATTTTCAGTAGTTGAACATGAATTAGCATCTGTAATGGTAATCGTATAAGTACCAGCAGTTAAACCAGATGTTTGTGTGCCATAATCCGTTCCTGTGGTGTCATTATTCACATTAATTGTGAATGGAGGAGTGCCAACAGTATTATCGATAGTTATGCTAATAGATCCATTTGCATCTCCACTACAAAGTATTGGCTGACTTTCAACAACTGCGCTAAAAGCAGGTGGAGAAATAGGATTTACTATTATAACACTAGATTCAGCTGTACAACCATTAGCATCCGTAACTTGGAATTGATATGTGCCTGCGGTAGCAGTATTATAAGTAAATGTTGAAGCTGTACTTCCTAAAGCACTGTAAGGAGCACCATTGATAGAAACTTCATACGTATAAGGTACAGTTCCTGTAATGGTTCCTGTTAATTCAGCATCAGGAGTTGCAGTACAATCTAATGTTTCAGTAAGGACAACATTTATAGTTGGACTTGGTATAGGATCTATAGTATAAGATTCACTGTAAATACAATCATTTTCATCTCTTACTTGAAATGTATACGTATCAGGTGCAAGACCAGTAAACACATTTGAAGTTTGATACGCTGTAGCAGCAGAAGCAGGCGCTATAATTTGATACTCTAAAGTACCATTACCACCAACAACGTTAGATATGGTTACATCGCTAGTTAAAGCAGGACAGGTTACAGGAGTACTTGTAAAATCCATATCTGTTGGAGGATTTAAAGCATCTATTGTAATAGCGTTTGTTACTGCTGTACAGATATTAGTATCTCTAATAGT
>JASBSE010000237.1 GCA_030149115.1 Winogradskyella sp.
TTACGATTCTATCGAAGAAATTTGGCCAGACTATCCAACAGATGAAGATTACCTCTGGAATGAGGATGAATATTAACATATAATAAAATCTCAAAAAAAGTCTCTTGCGTTATCTTAACTGAGAGACTTTTTTTATTTTCGGATTCTCTTAAACGAGAAGACCATAGCGGCTGTTTAGCCGTTAAATTTTACTGAAATTAATACACAGATTGAGTATCAATCAATCTGAAGCAAAACATACAAAATGGGCATATTAGATAAAGTACTAAAGGTATTTGTAGGAGACAAATCTAAACAAGACGTTAGTGCCATTAAACCAATCGTAGACAAAATAAAAACATTTGAACAAGCACTTGAAGCCTTATCTCATGACGAGCTAAGGGCAAAAACTGCTCAGTTCAAAGAAAAAATAGCTGAAGCACGTAAACCACTTCTAGAAAGACAAAACGAACTTTTAGCTAAAGCTGAACAAACAGAAGATATAGACGAGCGTGAAGATATCTACCAAGAGGCAGATAAAATAGAAGACGATATCTACGAAGTTACCGAAGATGTTCTTAACGACATTTTACCTGAAGCCTTTGCCGTAGTTAAGGAAACTGCTAAGCGTTTTGTTCACAATACTGAAATTCCGGTAACTGCTAATGCTTTTGATAGAGAAGTTTCTGGTGACAAAGATTACGTTACTTTAGATGGTGACCAAGCTATTTGGGCAAACTCTTGGGATGCTGCTGGTAAGCCTATCACTTGGGATATGATTCACTATGATGTGCAGTTAATTGGTGGTATTGCAATGCACCAAGGAAAAATTGCAGAGATGCAAACCGGTGAAGGTAAAACCTTAGTAGCTACACTTCCTGTATACTTAAATGCCTTAGCTGGTAAAGGTGTTCACCTTGTTACAGTTAACGATTACCTAGCAAAACGTGATAGCGCTTGGATGGCTCCAATTTTTGAGTTCCATGGCTTAAGTGTAGATTGTATAGATTACCACACACCAAACTCAGATGCACGTCGCAAAGCGTATAATGCAGATATCACTTATGGTACTAATAACGAATTTGGTTTCGATTACTTACGTGATAACATGGCTCATTCGCCAGAAGATTTAGTACAACGTCCACATCACTACGCTATTGTCGATGAGGTCGATTCTGTATTAATTGATGATGCTCGTACACCTTTAATTATTTCTGGTCCTATCCCAAAAGGAGAAGAACATGAGTTTGATGTACTTAAACCAAAAGTGCAACAAATTGAAGAAGTACAACGCAAATACTTAGTAGGAGTCTTAGCAGAAGCTAAAAAACTAATTGCGTCTGGCGACACTAAAGAAGGTGGTTTCCAACTATTACGTGTGTATAGAGGTATTCCAAAAAATAAAGCCTTAATTAAGTTTTTGAGTGAAGAAGGTGTAAAACAATTACTTCAAAAAACTGAAAACTTCTACATGCAAGATAACAATAGAGAAATGCACAAAATTGATGCAGAACTTTATTATGTTATCGATGAGAAGAACAATCAAGTTGAATTAACCGATAAAGGTGTTGAATACCTTTCTGGTAAAGACGATCCTAATTTCTTCGTCATGCCAGAAATGGGAACCGAAATCGCAAAGATTGAAAACAAAGGGCTTTCATCTGAAGAAGAAGCTGTTCTTAAAGAAGAGTTATTCAGAGACTTCGGTATTAAATCTGAACGTATCCACACCCTTAACCAATTACTAAAAGCGTATGCGCTTTTTGAGAAAGACGTACAGTACGTAGTAATGGACAACAAGGTAATGATTGTAGATGAGCAGACTGGTCGTATTATGGATGGTCGTCGTTATTCTGACGGATTGCACCAAGCGATTGAAGCTAAGGA
>JASBSE010000241.1 GCA_030149115.1 Winogradskyella sp.
AATTCAGTCGTAATAAACAATAGCCATTGTTGTAACAAGTTATTGTTAATTAAAAATATCTTCACTTGATAATTTGATTATGTCAAATCTTAAATAATCAGAAGCAACTATTAGCATACCATTATCTATGGTCTTTGAAACTCCTCTAAATAATCGTCCATCACTACTACTTACAGTACTTAGATTAACCAAATTACCTTCCATATCAACAACGATTATATTAAGACCTAAGCTCTGATTATAATATGTACATACAATTAAGCCATTATCATAAGTCATTAAATTCAAAGCGTTTGGTGGCTCACCAAGGCTAAAAAAATCAGTTAAAGATATGCTCCATATAATATCTCCATCTTGGTTAAATCTTGCTAAATTAGCAACACTAGTAGAATTGTCATTTATTACTGCTAAAAATTCATTATCCGAAATTCCTAAAACCTTTAGCCCTCTATGGTTTTTAATCCAAATAAAATTCCCCAAATTATCAATCTTAGCAAGAAATCCATCATTAGTTGAGAAATTTCCCCCTCCAATTCCTAGATAGTTGCCATCTGTTAATTTTGTAACTGAAAATGCAGATGTATTAATAGGCTGTATTGCTTGCCAAATTACTTCCCCATTAGAATTAAGCATTCTGTAAGTTAGGTCACTACCTATACGACCTCCAACAAAATAATTATTTCCTTCTCTTATCATATCGTGATAAAATCCATTATTTTCAAAAAATATTTGACTTTCCACATTTCCAATTTCATCAAAGAATATGAGATTTGCAGAATTATCACTACTATAGCGCTTACTTCTCAAACCTAAATAACCGTCATTATTTAAAAATAATTTTTCTATTCCATAAGGCGTGTATGTGTTTTGCATTGTTCTTGTCCAGTCTCTATTGCCATATTTATCTAGTTTTGCAATAACATTTTTATTAGGGTCAACAAGTCCATGTACAATAACTTTACCTCCTAGAGTATAACTGCTGTCAGCCAATTGTACAATACTATTAAAAACAAAAGTAGAGTCATTTGTCTGATAGTGTTTCTCAAATTCAATCGCTGATTCAGCAGGTGTATCAATTGGATCATCTACGTTGCTTGAACCACCTGAATCATCATCAGTAGGATTGTTTGAGTCACTTGAACAACTGTAATTAAAACTTATAAAAATTATTGAAGTTAAAAGAAAGATTTTTGAAATGTTTGTGTTCATATTGTTTTTTGTTCTAGGTATTTTTTTACCACGTCCTAAGCATGGTGTCGAAGTATCTCGAAGGGTGCTATGCATTACACACCTTGTTGGTAAATTGTTTTTATTGGTTACTTAATTCATTTATTATAGATTCTATTTCTTTATTGTAGTTCTCAATTTCTGACTGATAGATATCCGTCCCTTCTGAAATTGCCTTGTAAATCAATTCATAACTCTTAATCCGTAAATTACAGTACTCTATCAGTTGAGAATTTCGGTTATGAATTGCAGTCGGTAATTCAAATTGGTCTACTCTTTCTAATAATTGAATACTTGATTTCCAATTTGGAATTCCTGTGTTTTGAATTTCATTGAGGTATTCTTGGTCAGTAGATGTTTCAGGTAAATTGAAAATGCTGAGTGCTTTTTCTTCTAATAGAGCAAATTGCTTCATCTCGCTATCATACTTACTAATGTCGCTAGGGTTTGTAGTCGTCAATACAAAAAAGGATGATGTTAAAATAAGAAGAGTCAATACGCCAATAGCTCCAAATTTCAGTTTTGGTATGTTTGGTTTCTTAAGGCTAGGGTAGAAAGAATATCCAACAATTAAACCACTTAGAAGACCTCCCATGTGAGCGGCGTTGTCTATTCCTCCTTTTAAGCCATTTAGAAGATTATATCCTACAAAAACGGCTATACTGGTAAGCAGTGCTTTTCTTGCAGATTTTTCAATAAGGTTTGTAGTCAGCATAGCTAAAAAGACACCATACATTCCAAAAATAGCTCCTGAAGCACCTGCACTAATGGTTAATTCATTCCAATATAAACTAGCTGCACTTCCTGCTATTCCCGTTATCAGATAGGCACTGAGAAATCGAGATTTTCCAAGGTGTGGTTCTAGTAAAAGTCCAATATATAGAAGAGCGTACATATTCATTAGTAAATGAAAAATACCAATGTGTAAAAAACAGCTACTTATTAATCTCCACCATTCTCCATCGAGTGTAACAGGTCGGAAATTTGCACCCCAAAGTAGTAAACTCTCATTGTCAGGAAGAATGATATTAACACCTGTAATTGCCATAATTATGAAAATGGCAATGTTTAAATTCAGTAAGATAGGTGTTATAAAATAACCTTCCGTTGGTTTAAAAATTGAAAAGAACTCTGATACTTTTTCCTTTTGACTAAGTGGTGGCCTATTTATTATATCCTCTTCCTCTGAAACAAAATCTTTTTCAATTTCAATGTATTTAGTCTCTAATTCATCAAGGTTAATTTCGGTTTTAACAGAACCAAATTTCGATATAAAAGCATCTATATTTTTTTTGTTTTTACCCCAATCCACCAATTGGCTTCCTGTACATTCGCTTTTTAGATTAATATTTCCTTCTTCTATTTTGACTTGTACTTCCTCGCTCCAAGAACTCATTGAGAATTTTGTATAAGCGATAAATCCATTTTTACTTAGAAACCCAATATTCCAATCAAGCTTTTTAGCGGTTTCTAATGCTATTACTAAGGTATCTTTTTCAGATAAGCCTTCCGTTTTTAAATTGTCTATATGTTTTGGGGATAATCCAAATGCCATTTATTTCTTCTTTTAATGTTTGTCAACGGTCTCGTATAACCGTCAGTTACGGGATTAAAGATAGAGTTTTTCCGTTAGCTCTTGGTGTAGACTAGCTTTTTATTATCCCAAATAGAAGCAGAACAGAAATCACCATTTTCGTGTTTAAATCGATAAAAAGGGTAGTAAACAAAAAAAAAGCCCTGTACAATCAGGTGTGTTACCTCAAAACTAACATTATCAGTAGGGTAGGTGAGCAAAAAACAGCTATCCAAACCCCATTTATACCAAATATATACCGACTATATGCCGACTTTATGCTGTGTTAAAGGTAGGTTTACTAGCCTTATCATTAAGGTCATATGTAAAAAAAATACAAAAAAGTGTTGCGTATTAAAAAATAGTATACATTTGCTGCGAAATTTAGAGTCACTAACACAACAGATTCTAAATTTAGCTGAACACATTGAAAACTGTTTTTACGTTCGGGCTTTTGAAAATTAGGAAGTCATATTCAAAAGCAGCTTATAAGATAAGCATCCGAAATTTAAAGCTAACTCCCGTTTCTCCGATAGCTGCTAGCCAGCATAGTTATGGTTTTATGCCAACTACAGAAAGCCAATTTCAGATTTGATATAGAGTTAACATTAATTGTAAATATATCTTTATACCTTTATTTTTTTTCTGAAAACACAAACGAGAATTAAACAAAAATGAATACAAAATACATTGATCTTATCGATCAATCCTTTTACTTTCCTCAAGAAGAATTTCACTTAGAGGAAAACGCACTTCAATTTCATGGTATAGATTTAATGAAATTGATAGAGCAATACGGTGCACCTTTAAAGTTCACCTATTTGCCTCAAATATCTAACAATATACAACGAGCCAAGTCGTGGTTTGCAGATGCTTTTGCAAAACACAATTACAAAGCAACATACAACTATTGTTACTGTACAAAGAGTTCGCACTTTAAGCATGTATTAGACGAAGGTTTAAAGAACAATATACACATCGAAACCTCTTCGGCTTTTGATATTGATATTGTAAATAGTCTTAAGAAAGAAGGGAAAATTACAGACAAAACTTTTGTAATAAGTAACGGCTTTAAGCGCGAAAAGTACATTAATAATATTGCCGATTTAATAAACGGAGGTCATCAAAACTGTATACCAATCATAGACAACTATGAAGAGTTAGATTTACTTACCGAAGAGATTAATGGCAAGTTCAAAGTAGGTATTAGAATAGCATCTGAAGAAGAGCCTAAGTTCGAGTTTTATACGTCGCGCTTGGGTATTGGTTACAAAAACATTGTACCGTTTTATAAAAATCAGATTCAAAATAACGATCAAGTAGAGCTTAAGATGTTACACTTCTTTATCAATACAGGTATTAGAGATAATGCATACTATTGGAACGAGTTGACCAAATGTCTTAAAGTATATACGTCGTTAAAGAAAATCTGTCCATCTTTAGATAGTTTGAATATTGGTGGAGGTTTCCCAATTAAAAACTCATTGGCATTCGATTTTGATTATGCTTACATGGTAGATGAAATTGTTAACCAGATAAAAACTTTTTGCGAGCAGGAAGAAGTAGACGTGCCACATATTTTTACAGAATTTGGAAGTTTTACTGTTGGTGAAAGTGGAGGAGCTATTTACAAGGTGTTATACCAAAAGCAACAAAACGATCGTGAAAAATGGAACATGATTAATTCATCTTTCATTACAACGTTGCCAGACACATGGGCAATAAATAAACGCTTTATCATGCTGCCAATCAACCGTTGGCAAGAAGGTTACGAGCGTGTGCTGTTAGGTGGGTTAACTTGCGATAGTGATGATTATTACAACAGCGAACAACACGTCAATGCTATTTATTTACCAAAGTATCACAAAGACAAACCGTTGTATATAGGCTTTTTTAATACAGGAGCATATCAAGAAACGATTGGTGGTTTTGGCGGATTGCAACACTGTTTAATACCAAGTCCAAAACATATATTAATTCAACGCGATAATAACGGAAACTTAACAACCGAAGTTTTCGCAGAACAACAAAAAAGTGAAGATTTACTGAATATTTTAGGATATTAGAAGTATTCAGAGTCAAATAAAAACAAACAATAAAAATAAATAATTAACTTCCCTTTCAGGAATTAAAAAAATGAAAACAAAAACTTACGCTGGTATTCCAGCAGAGCATTCAAAATTAGATCAGTCAAAGATTGTTTTAATCCCAGTACCTTACGATGGTACAAGTACATGGCAAAAAGGAGCAGATAAAGGCCCAGAGGCGTTTTTACATGCGTCAGAAAACATGGAGTTGTACGATATCGAAACCGACTCTGAGGTGTATCTTCAAGGTATTCACTTAGCAGATGCAGTTACGGAAAATGCGTCGCCAGAAGCTATGGTAGAGGCTGTGCATGAAGCAACCAAAAAGTACATTAAAAAGAACAAGTTTGTAACAGTTTTTGGTGGTGAACATTCAATTTCTATTGGTACTATTAGAGCTTTCAATGAAATGTTTGAGGATTTAACAGTGTTGCACATTGATGCGCATGCTGATCTTCGCGAAAGTTATGAAGGTTCTAAGTGCAACCATGCTTGTGCAGTGTATGAGGCGAGTCAAACAACAAACCTTATTCAGGTTGGTATTCGCTCTATGGATGCTATCGAGAAAACAGTGATGGACGAAGAAAAAACATACTTTGCTCATGAGATGGCTGTAGATGATAACTGGATGGATTCAGCAATAGATCAAATGACGGATAATGTTTTTATTACTTTTGATTTAGATGCTTTTGACCCTTCTATTATGCCGAGCACTGGTACACCAGAGCCAGGAGGATTGTTTTATTATGAAACACTAGAGTTTTTAAAACAAGTTTTTGAAGAAAAGAATGTTGTTGGTTTTGATATTGTTGAGCTTTGCCCAAATGAAAATGAAAAGTCTTCAGACTTTTTAGCAGCAAAGCTTTACTACAAAATGTTAAGTTATAAGTTTCAAGATCAAGACGTAGACGACGATTTTGAAAGTAATTTCAATAACAATTCAAACGGAAATAATAAATTTTCTAAATTTAATGACGAAGATGAGTACTAATAAAGGACACATAACACAATTTATAGAGAAGTATTACCTACACTTTAATGCAGCAGCTTTGGTTGATGCAGCAAAGGGTTACGAAGATCAGCTTAATAATGGCGCTAAGATGTTAGTGTCTTTAGCTGGTGCTATGAGTACCGCAGAGCTAGGTAAGATTTTTGCTGAAATGATTCGTCAAGATAAAGTACACATCATATCTTGTACAGGTGCAAA
>JASBSE010000606.1 GCA_030149115.1 Winogradskyella sp.
AGAAACCTTAGAAGAAATTGCTATGGAAGGTGAAGAAATCTTCCACGAAGTAGGCGGAAAGGAGTTTACAGTAATTCCATGTCTGAATGACAGAGATGACTTTGCTCAGGTACTTACAAATATGATTGAAGAATGGGCAACCTCTGAAACTTTAGCAGTGTAATAAATGGCTAAAGTATCCTCACAAGATTTAGGTAGTCAACCCATAGGTAAATTACTTGTAAAACAGGCTGTGCCAGCTTCCATCGGAATTTTGGTAATGTCGCTCAACATTCTTGTAGATACTATTTTTGTTGGTAATTGGATTGGACCTAATGCTATTGCTGCGATAAATGTGGTATTACCAGTGTCGTTTTTTATTGCGGCTTTAGGTATGGCTATTGGTGTTGGAGGTTCTTCGATTATTTCTAGAGCACTAGGAGCAAATAACAGAGAAAAAGCGCTAACTACATTTGGCAACCAAATAACTTTAACGCTCTTATTTACAATTGCGTTTGTTGTTCCTGGATTGTACTTTGTGGATACAATAATACCAGCATTTGGCGGTAAAGGTGCCATTTTTGATCCTGCAAAAATTTATTACACTATCGTTTTGTATGGTGTGCCATTTTTGGCCTTATGTATGATGGGAAACACCGTGATTCGTGCAGAAGGAAAACCAAAATTTGCAATGTATGCCATGATGATTCCTTCTGTCGGCAATCTTATTTTAGATTACATTTTTATAAAAATATTAGGCTATGGTATGCATGGTGCAGCTTGGGCAACTACAGCTTCATACATACTTTGTTTAGGATTTATTGTCTGGTATTTTTTATCCAATAATTCAGAGTTAAAAATCACAGAGTGTTCTTATAAGTTGAATTTCCCAATCATTAAAGAAATAGGTGGTTTAGGTTTTGTAACCTTAGCAAGGCAAGCTATTGTAAGTGTTACCTACTTATTAATGAATAATATCTTATTCAATTTAGGAGGTGAAACTTCTGTAACAGCTTACGCAATTGTAGGTAGAATGCTCATGTTTGCATTATTTCCAGTTTACGGAATTACCCAAGGGTTTTTGCCTATAGCAGGTTTTAATTATGGTGCAGAACAATACAAACGCGTTAGAGAATCTATAATAACAGCGATAAAGTATGGTGTCTTATTAGCTGCTACAATTTTTGTTTTTTTAATGCTATTTCCAGATGCTATAACCCAGCTTTTTACTCAAGACGTTGAGGTTTTAAAAGAAACACCACCTGCTATGCGTTGGGTATTTGCAGCAACACCAATTATTGGTATTCAATTAATAGGAGCAGCTTATTTTCAGGCAATTGGTAAGGCAACTCCAGCATTACTGCTTACATTACTTCGTCAAGGAATTTTCTTTATCCCTTTGATTTTTATTCTACCAAGATTCTATGGTGAACTTGGTGTTTGGATGTCCTTTCCTATTTCAGATATTTTAGCAACCATTGTTACCGTTTATTTCTTACATAGAGAGGTAAAG
>JASBSE010000610.1 GCA_030149115.1 Winogradskyella sp.
ATTTACATTCATTCGGTTTTAGATGCTGCATATTTCGAGAATCAGATTACTGATACCAAAGAAAAATTATTTGGTTTTGGTTTTGGTTTAGGGCTTCTTACCAATGCAGGACTCTTTAGATTAAACTATTCTAGCGGGAAATCTGAAAATAGACAATTCAGATTATCAGACTCTAAAGTTCATGTCAGTTTAACAGCTACTTTTTGATTACTTAAAATAAACGGGTATTTTTGAAATCTTTAGAAAAAGAAAAACTATGAAGAAAAAATTACTCCTTATACTTTTTATTGTTTCGAATTTTGCCAGTGCCCAAAACACCATTGGCACTACCCACATTACAGAAGATGTTCATGATGGTTATACATTGTTTACTGTATTTAGCGAAACGTATTTAATAAATAATTGCGGAGAAGTAATCAACCAATGGACAAGCACTTTCCCTCCTGGCAATTCTGTTTACCTCTTGCCAAACGGAAATCTACTTAGAGCTGGAAGGACTGGGTCCACTGATATAACGTTTGGAGGACAAGGAGGTGTAATTGAAATATTTAGTTGGGAAGGCAATTTGATTTGGCAATATTTTTATGATACTCCAACAATGCGACAGCATCATGACATTTATCCAATGCCAAACGGAAACGTACTCATTTTGGCAGCAACAATAATGAGTAACAGTGAAGCTATTCAAGCAGGAAGAAACCCAGCATTACTCACCGAGTCTGAACTATATAATGAACAACTTGTTGAAGTTACTCCTATTGGTTTTAATAACGCTAATATTGTCTGGGAATGGAATATAAAAGATCATCTTGTACAAGACTTTGACGCCACTAAAGATAATTTTGGTGATGTTAGTCTTAACCCAGGTAAACTTGATGTAAATTTCTTAAACGGTGGATCTGGAGCTTCAAACTGGCTTCATATCAACTCCATTCAGTATAATGAAGAACGAGACCAAATAGTTTTAGGCTCGAGACATATGAGTGAAATATGGATTATAGACCATTCTACTACAACAGCTGAAGCTGCTTCTGGCACAGGTGGTACTTACGGTAAAGGTGGTGATTTTCTTTATCGTTGGGGAAATCCACAATCCTACAGACAAGGTACCTCTGCTGATCGTACTTTATTTGGACAGCACACTCCACATTTTATACCATCAGGCCTACCAAATAGTGGAAAAATATTATTGTTTAATAATGGAATTGACAGAACACCATCTTACTCTCAAGTAGACATTATTTCTCCACCTGAGTCTAGTCTTGGCGTTTATGATTATACACCTAATACAACTTATCTTCCTGTTAGTGCTGACTACACCTATGAGGAACATTCCTCCGGAAGTTCAGATTTTTTTAGTGCCATTGTAAGTAGTGCTCAACAATTACCCAATGAAAACATCCTAATTTGCGAAGGCAACCAAGGTCATTTTTTTGAAATTAATAGTAATGAAGAAAAAGTTTGGGAATACATTAACCCTGTGAATAGTAATACTGGTGTTATTTCCTCACAAGGAAATCCTCCACCTAATGCAAACCTAACTTTTAGAGCTGAAAAATATTCTACAGATTATGCCGCATTTACAGGTAGAGATTTAACTCCTAGTGATCCTATAGAATTAAACCCAGATTTAACAGTAT
>JASBSE010000612.1 GCA_030149115.1 Winogradskyella sp.
TTATAGTTAGCAATATCAAAACTTGCTTCGATTATACATTTTTCGTCTTTATCCTTTACCTGGCTTAAATCTGCACGCTTCCCCAAAACCAACGATAGACCTCCCAATAGAATTGATTTACCTGCCCCAGTTTCTCCAGTAATAATGGTCAAACCATTATTAAATTGAACATTGAGCTCATCAATTAGCGCGTAATTTTTTATGTAAAGAGAGGTTAGCAAAAATCTATAATTTGTTTTTACAAAAATATAGAATCTGAATCAAGTTGAGAATGGCTATTCAAAAAATAAACAGAAAATTAAAACTTAATTTTTCGCCATTTCTGAGAGTGCATTGGCGCAATTTTATTGAGAATATCGACAGCCTCCGCAATATTAACGCTTGGACCTCCAGAAAGAATATCCATAATTTCATCTGACTTAGCATCAAAAAATACACGTAGTAAGTATGAATTTGGTCTTCTTTTATGAATTTTTTGCAACTCAGATAGTGTAGAAATAATTTCAGCCTTTCCTGTTTTGGCCTCTTCTGCCATAACATCCATGCCTTGTATATGATAATTATACATGGTTGTTCTTATTTCTTTAAACGTTGGTGAAAGTAAATTATCAATCAATGCAAAACGCGATTGTAAACCATCCTCTAGCTTCCAGCCCTGGCCATTTAACTGTTGCGAATAATTAGCTATAGTTTGCGCCTGAGCAAAATATTCATCACCACCATTTAATGCAAAAGAATCCGCATCCATACCTAATATCATAAACACATGAAACGAAAGTACCGATACTAAATTTGATTCAAACTGAAGCGGGTTAAATACTAAATTTTGATATTCTATATACTGAAAATTGAAGTCTTTATCGTTGTAATTATAAACAGGAGAACTATATGTGGAATTAAAAATTGGTCTTGATGAAGATACTTGCAAAGTGGCACTAAAACTGTCATTTTCATACCCAGTTATATTAATTACCATACTACAATTAATCCGCTCTTGTGCACCAAAGTTCATTTCGGTCCATTTTGTGTTGTTTATAAATTCATTTAGCTGTTTTTCTAATGTTTTAAAAACAACATTATTATCATTACCCGTTTGTTGAGCTATTACATTAACTGTGCAATTCAACTCTTGCGAAAACACAATTGCTGAACATAAAAAGGCGAATAAAACTATTAATCTATGCATTTAGCTGTTTTAAAATCTGTTGCATTAAATCTTTAGCTACTTCTGCCTTAGATTTAAGCGGGTTTTCTATAATATCTTTAGTCGATGTTATAAATGTAACCTTATTTGTTGATACTCCAAAACCTGCACCTTTATCTTGCAAAGAATTAAGAACAATTAAATCTAAATTTTTAGACTTCAGTTTTCCTATGGCATGCTCTAATTCATTATTGGTTTCTAAGGCAAATCCAACTAAATACTGGCTGTTCTTTATTTCACCTAACGATTTTAGAATATCCTTTGTTTTTTCTAACTCTATTGTAAACGGAGTATCCTTCTTTTTTATTTTTTGGTTTGCTACATTTTTTGGTCTATAATCTGCTACAGCCGCAGAAAGAATTGCAATATCAGAAGTTTCGAAATGCTTATGAACTTCATTATACATATCCTCTGCACTGACCACTGGTTTTACAGAAACCAAACTATGCGTTATAGTTTGATGCGTAGGTCCTGAAACCAAAACAACCTCAGCACCAAGATTTGCTGCTGCTTTTGCTATTTCAAAACCCATTTTTCCACTAGAATGATTTCCAATAAATCGAACAGGATCTAATGCCTCATAGGTTGGTCCAGCTGTAATAAGTACCTTTTTACCATGCAATGGCAATTGGCTTAAAACATCCTTTTCAATAAAACTTATGATCTCTTCTGGCTCTGCCATACGACCTTCACCAACCAAACCACTGGCTAATTCACCAGTACCTGCTGGAATCATTTTGTTGCCGTAAGAAATCAATTTCTCAAAAGAGGTTTTTGTAGACTCATGCTTGTACATATCCAAATCCATTGCTGGAGCAAAATATACAGGACACTTAGCAGAAAGATAAGTTGCTAAAAGTAGATTATCACAAACACCATTAGCCATTTTTGCCATAGTATTTGCTGTAGCAGGAGCTATTATGAAATAGTCTGCCCACAATCCTAATTCTACATGATTGTTCCATACCTCATTATCATCATCTTCATCAACAAAAGATGAATACACAGGATTTTTTGATAAGGTTGAAAGCGTAAGTGGAGTTATAAAATCTTTAGAAGCAGGCGTCATAACAACTTTAACGTTAGCGCCTGCTTTAATGAATAATCTGACTAAACTAGCAGATTTATATGCGGCAATACCTGCGGTAATGCCTAATAAAATATTTTTGTCTCTTAGAATAGACATCTAAGGATTATTGTTTAGAATCCTCAGTGTTTCTGTGGTAAATTTTACCATCTAACCACTCTTTTACTGCTAATGCATGTGGCTTTGGTAATTTTTCGTAAAACTTAGAAACTTCGATTTGCTCTTTGTTTTCAAAAATTTCTTCTAGACTATCGTTGTAAGTTGCAAACTCTTCTAGCTTGTCTATTAACTCACGTCTTATGTCTGTGTTAATTTGCTCAGCACGCTTAGAGATAACCGAAATCGCTTCGTAAATGTTATCTGTTGCAGCATCAACTTCATTTCTGTTATACGTTACAGTTGAAACAGGTGCATTTGTCTTTTTTAAATCCATCGTTATAATGATTAACTTTTAGTAAATGTACTTAATTCTTGTTCTAATTCTTGATTCATTTTAGTAGCGTCTTCCATAAATTCAGAATTTGGATAAGCTTTCTTATATGAATTGTAATATTCTATAGCCTCTTTTAGTCGCTCTTCTTTTAATTGATCGATACTTAAAATTGCTAAGTTGTATGAGGCATCAAATCTGTAAAACATTGCTTCATCTCTTAGGGATGTGCCCGGAAAATCGAGCAAAAAGTTGTTAAAAGACTTAATTGACGCCTTATAATCTGTAATTAAATCGTATTGCTTTGCTATTTCAAAAGCTTTCTTTTCTAGTTTAAAATCTAGCTCCTTAACCAATGTATTGGCCTCTGCTAAATACTGAGATTCTGGATATTGATTAACAAACAACTGTAATTTCTCAATGGCTTCAACCGTTTCTTTTTGTTCCTTAGAGTAAACAGGCGAATTAAAATAATATCCTTTTGCAGACTTAAATGCCGCTTCTTCAGCTTTTTCACTTTGTGGATATATGTCTGTAAACTTATCAAAATGATAACTAGCAATGTAGTAATCTCCCATCTCGTAAGAGCAGTTAGCATGCATATAGGTTAGCTTCTCTGCTTGAGGTTTCCCTCTATACTTTGGTAATATTTGATCTAAAAGTCTCTTAGACTTACTCCATTTTCCGGCTTCGTACAATTCATCAGCCATTGTAAATTTCTTTGCAACATCTTCAGATTTTAACGCTTTCTGAAAATCACTACATGAGACTAACAAAAGTGCTGCGAAAAGTATGTAAATTCCTTGCTTCATAAATTTTAAACAGGATGCAAAAGTACGCATTATTAACGGATTTTAAAAACAAAAATTATACGCTAAAATAATGGTTGTTTTAGATGGGTTATGTAATTTAAACTAAGTTTAACTTTTGCCTAAATCTTTTAAAGCAATTTTAATATCATTTTTAAGCTGATCTGTTGCTTCAACTAGTGGTAAACGCACATGAGATTTAGAAATATTTAGTGCTTCTAAAACTGCTTTTATACCTGCCGGATTGTTTTCTGAAAAAATTAAACGCGTTATTGGCATTAAATCAAAATGTGTCTTGTAGGCCTCTTTAGCTTTACCCGCTATACCTAAACGAATCATCTCAGAGAACTCTTTTGGTAATGCCTGACCAATTACTGAAATTACTCCAGAACCACCTGCTAATGCCACACCTAGTGCTAAATCATCATCACCAGATAAGACTAAAAAATCTTCTGGTTTGGTTCTTAATAATTCTAAATATTGATGTACGTTATTTCCTGCTTCTTTTACAGCAATAATATTTTCAAAATCCTTTGCCAATCTTATAGTTGTTTCAGGTAACATGTTAGATGATGTTCTTCCTGGTACATTATATAAAATGATTGGTTTAGGAGATACCTCAGCTATGGCTTTAAAATGCTGATAGATGCCTTCTTGTGTTGGCTTACTATAATATGGAGATACTGATAAAATAGCATCTATATTAGATAAGTCTGTAGTTTTAATTTCGTTTATTATAGACGCTGTATTATTTCCACCAATCCCTAGAACCAAAGGCAATCTTCCTTTGTTTACTTTGGTTATAAATGCAATTAATTCCTTCTTCTCTTCAGCAGTAACAGTAACACTTTCACCAGTAGTACCACTAATTACTAAATACTCTGTGCTATTGTTTATATTATACTCTACTAATCGTTCTAGAGCGTCAAAATCTATGCTTAAATCTTCATGGAATGGAGTTATTAGTGCCACTCCTGTACCTATAAATTTGGTCATTATAATTTATTTAGAATGTTTAAATATTTTTTAAGTTCGTTTTTAAATGTTTTAATGTCTTTTGGATTTACGTCTATGATTAGATCATATAAACGCTCATCTTTTCGGCTTAGCCCTACTTTTAAATTTGCTTTAGATGCTGCTGTAATTAAATCCAACTCTGGCGCTTCACTCTTATAATAACTAACCAAGACATCAAAAGGTTCATCTATAAAAGCCTGTAAGTCGATGTTGTTTATCTTTCCCTTCCATCCAAAATGCTTCGGTGAAAAATACGTTTCCCATTGACTTCCTTCATACTTATCATCTTTTGTAAAAGCCACTATTTTGTGCTTAGGCGACGTTAAGTTTAGCTCTTTAAAATAATTCCTAAAGACTTCAAAATCTTGAAATTCACTTGCATTTAGTAAAACCGCAATTACCTTAACTTTATTGTTGTTTACAGCCGCTTTACGAGCAGACAACAATTTGTTTACATATTTTTGATTTGATTTTTCCTTAAATGCTTTTAAAATCATTTATCTTTAGCCTTTGTGCAAATTTAACAAAAGCACAAACATTTTTTAATTACTATTTCAACTAAAACAATGATTAAAAAATCACTTTTAATAATTCTTTTTTTAAGCCTAGCGTATTCCTGTAAGGAAATACCTAACAGAATTG
Organism: Winogradskyella sp.; assembly: GCA_030149115.1. GTDB lineage: Bacteria > Bacteroidota > Bacteroidia > Flavobacteriales > Flavobacteriaceae > Winogradskyella. The sequence continues at coordinate 5,190 of JASBSE010000612.1, forward strand.
AAGGTAAGCGTATCGAAATTAATGATAGTATTCTTGCTAATAAAGAGATTGAAGATTTTATCTCACCTTACAGAGATAATGTAAATAAGAATCTGGACAGTGTAATTTCTTATGCGCCTGAAACCTATTCTAAAACTGATGGCGAATTTAATACTGCTATAGGTAACTTAATGGCTGATGCTGTTTTTAGTGAAAGTAACCCAATATTCAATAAACGTACAGGAAAGAATATTGATTTTGTTTTACTGAATCACGGTGGTATTAGAGCTATAATTTCTCAAGGAAATATTACATCAAGAACTGCTTACGAAGTAATGCCTTTTGATAATTCTGTTGTTGTTGTTGCTCTAAAAGGAAAACAAATTAACGAACTCTTTAACTACCTTTCTAAAGCCAAACGTGCTCATCCTGTTTCAAAGCAAGTAGAGTTACTTTTAGATGAAGAGTTTAACATTAAAAAAGCACTTGTTAATGGCAAGCCTATTGTAGAAAATGAAACGTATTATATAGCCACTAACGATTATTTGTATAATGGTGGTGATCGTATGACATTCTTTCATCCAAACGACAGTTTGTATTCAATAGATTATAAAATAAGAAATGTACTGATTGATTATTTCAAAAAAGTTGATACTATCAACCCTAAAATTGATAACCGTTTCACAAAGTTAACCGCAGAATAATGAAAAGAAGACAATTCATACAACAAACAACAGCTGCAACAGCATTAGCTGGTTTAGGAGCATTAAATCTTCAATCATGTGTTTCAAACAGAAAACACATTACCATTCTGCACACTAACGATGTACACAGCCATATAGATCCTTTTGGTCCTAACGATAAAAGAAACGCCAACAAAGGTGGTGTTGCAAGACGTGCTACTTTGGTTAAAAATATCAGAAAGGAAAATCCCAACACATTATTGTTAGATGCTGGTGATATTTTTCAAGGTACACCGTACTTTAATTATTATGGAGGAGAACTAGAGTTTAAGCTTATGAGCATGCTTAATTATGATTTAGCAACTATTGGCAATCATGATTTTGATAACGGAATAGATGGACTTTATGCACAATTACCACATGCAAAGTTTGAGTTTGTTTCAGCAAACTACGACTTTTCTAATACCGTAATGGATACACATGTAAAACCTTATAAGGTTCTTGTAAAAGATGGTGTAAAAATTGGCGTATTTGGACTAGGTATTCAACTTGATGGGTTAGTTGATAAAAAAATGTACAAAGAAACTGTTTATCAAGATCCTATTGAAGTTGCACAGGACATGTCTCGAATTCTTAAAGAAGAAGAATCTTGCGACTTGGTGATTTGCTTGTCTCATATTGGTTATCACTATAAAAACAGTCCAGACCGAGTTTGTGATCTAAATCTTGCAAAAGCTACTAAGAACATCGATTTAATTATCGGTGGACACACACACACATTTTTACCTAAACCAACCGTAGCACAAAACAGCGAAGGCAAAAATGTGCTTGTTAATCAAGTTGGTGCTTACGGATTGTACTTAGGCAGAATAGATTTTTATTTTGAACCAGGAAAACCTCTTTATTCTGATAGCACGACTATAATTGTTTAACGCATAGTGTAAGTTTCTAAAAATGAAACGTCTAAGATTTCAACTAAACCAAAGTCTATGAAATCTTATAAAATTATTTTTGTACTAAGAATTGCTGTTGCTGTTATATTAATTCAAACACTTCGATTTAAGTTTACAGCACATCCAGATAGTGTTTATATTTTTGAAACCGTCGGGCTAGAACCTTACGGAAGAATAGGTATTGGTATATTAGAGTTAATTGCTGGTATTCTTTTATTAATACCCAAAACCATTTGGGCAGGAGCACTTTTAACCTTAGGTCTTATTGGTGGTGCAATACTAATGCATTTAACACAATTGGGAATTGAAGTAAAAGGAGATGAGGGTGTTTTGTTCTATACAGCGATTACAACTTTTATATTAAGTTTTGTAATCCTATATTTCTATAGAAAAGACATACCAATCATTGGTAAAAAACTAAGCGTCTAATTGCTCATCCATATCCAAATATGTAGGCTGTGGACCTGTGTGGCTCATCTGTGATTGAATGTAAAAGAAAACAAAAGCCACAACTAAGAAAAATGAATAAATAAATCCTAAATTTTTATCTTCTAAAATATAATAATAAGCCAATTGTATTATTTCTGAAAAAACTATACAAATAGAACCCAATAGAAACAACATTGATTTATTATCATTTCTATACATATAGTCAAGTAGAGCAATAGAAAGTAATGTCATTATAATCCCGTTATAAACAAACTCTAAGATATACTCATATGTGGAAAGTGAATCTTCAGTAGCATCTGTTACTATAATTACACAAAATACATCTAACACTACAAGAATTACAACAGGAATTGACAACTCCCTAAAGACTTTACCAAAATTAATTAAAGACAAAACTTTGATAATCAAAAACAGATATGCCACAATAAAAAGAATATTAGCACCATAATAGTGGATATCTAATTGATCCTGTTCTAACAATGGCATAAACCAACCGGTATAACTCAAAATATGACCGACTGTAAAAATAACAAGAAACCAAAAGAAAAGCCTAGACTTCTCTGCTGTCCATCCACAATATAAAATTGTCAACAACACAAGCATTAAAGCACTTACAGCGGCACCTTCAACTTCATAAGCTAAACCTTGAAGTATTATGAAAATACCACCTAAAAGCAATAGCAATACTTTTAAGATTTTATTCGCTAACATTAATTAATCCCTTATTAATTGAGGCGAATATATAAAAAAATTACAATTAAACGATAAAAAAAT
>JASBSE010000007.1 GCA_030149115.1 Winogradskyella sp.
ACACTTAATTTTGTCATTTTTTTTAGTTTTAAACAACAAAAATACAGAACTCATCTTGGGTTTTTGTAGTTATTTTTGATTAATTTGCAAGATATTCAAACTCTAAATATGCAGTTACAGGATTTTGTAATAAACGATATAAAACCACTTAAGATTACTGATAAAATAGGCGATTTACAAATGCTTTTTAATCAGCTAACATATTCGCATATACCAATACAGAATGAAGGTGTATATATGGGTTGTGTGTCAGAAACTGATGTGCATTGTTTTGATAGTGCTATAACTATAAGCGATTGTAGTCATACTATTGAAGGGTTCTTTGTTAGGTCTACAACAAATTGGCTTGATGTGCTTGAGGCTTTTGCTCAAAATGACTCTAATATAATGCCGGTTTTAGATGAGAAAAACTCATATTTAGGATATTACGAGCTGAACGATATTATACACCTATTTAATGAAACACCTTTTTTTGCTGAGCCAGGAGGTATTCTAATTGTAGAAAAAGGAATCCATGATTATTCATTTAGTGAAATTAGTCAGATTGTAGAGTCTAATGACGCAAAACTACTTGGGGCATTTATATCTAAGATGGGTTCAGACCTTGTTCAGATTACTTTAAAAATTGGAAATACAAGTCTTAACGAGATCATACAAACTTTTAGACGCTACAGTTATAATATTGTTTCGGGTCACGAAGAAGATTCATATATAGAAAGCTTAAAAGATCGTTCACAGTATTTAGATAAATACTTAAATATGTAATGATGAAAATTGCAATTTACGGTCAAAACTATGCTAAAGATTCAACCCAGAACGCACTTGAGATTTTAGTTGAAGTGCTCTTAAAGTATGATGCTAAAATTTTTGTTGAGTCAGATTTTTTAAGCCGACAACATGAAAAGATCCAGGATAATTCAGCTTTAAAGACGTTTTCAAAACTAGACAAAAGTTACGATTTGCTCATTAGTATTGGTGGAGATGGAACCATATTGAGAGCTATTACATATGTAAGAGATTTGGGTATTCCTATAGTTGGTATCAATACTGGTCGATTAGGATTCTTGGCAACTATACAAACCGAAGAGATAGAATCTGCTCTTGCCGAAATTTTTAATGGTGATTATAAAATATCTGAGCGTACATTGTTGAGCGTTACTACACAACCAAAGAGTGAAGCTATAGGTGAAACTAATTTTGCCCTAAATGAGATAGCCTTGAGTAGAAAGAATACCACTTCTATGATAACTGTTGAAACACATCTAGATGATGAATACTTAACATCGTATTGGGCAGATGGTCTTATTTTATCTACACCAACTGGTTCTACAGGCTATTCTTTAAGTTGTGGCGGACCTGTTATAACACCAGAGGCTAATAATTTTGCATTGACACCAATTGCGCCACATAATTTAAGTGCAAGACCTTTAATTATTCCAGATAAAACAAAAGTTACTTTTAAGGTTGATGGACGGGAAGATCAATTTTTAATGTCTTTAGACTCTAGAATAGTTACATTGCCTAATACTACTACGGTAACAGTGAAAAAGGCAAATTTTGCAATCAAGATGGTTGAGCGTTTACAAGAAACATTTTTAGATACCTTAAGAAAAAAGCTTCTTTGGGGAGAGGATAGACGTAATTAAGTCGTGTTTTTTTACAATAAAAGCTTGTAAATGTTGTTTATCTCTAAGACAATTTGTGTCAAATTGTAATAGGCTAATCATAATTATTATATTTGCAAACTTTGAAAAATTTATGAGGTATTTATTCCTAATTTTTACAAGTGTATTTTTTATGCAAAACACTAATGCTCAAATTTATGAGATTGGTGTGTTTGCTGGTGGAAGTAATTTTATTGGAGATGTAGGTGCTACAAATTACATATCACCAAATCAGCTTGCTGTTGGCGGCATTTTTAAGTGGAATAGAAGTCCAAGACATTCATATAGATTGTCTGTGATTTTTTCAGATTTAGAAGGTGTTGATGGAAAATCAGATGATCCGAGAAGAATACAAAGAGGCTATAAGTTTAATACAGGTATCTTAGAAATATCTGCCGGAATGGAATTTACGTTTTGGGATTTCGATTTGCATACAAGCGGTATAAAAGGTACTCCGTATTTGTATACAGGTATTTCTGTAGCGAATCACGATAACTATTATTTCACTCAAAATGGTCAATATACCTCTGAGGATACTAGTAGTTGGGCTTATGGCATACCGATGGTTTTGGGATATAAAACTAATATTAGCAATCATTTGGTATTAGCAGCAGAAATAGGTGCTAGATATACATTTTCTGATGAACTGGATGGAAGTGTGCCAGATAATGAATTTAGAGAGCAGTTAAGTTTTGGAAATACTAATAGCAATGACTGGTATGTGTTTTCAGGAATTACCTTAACTTACACCTTTGGTAGAAGACCATGCTATTGCAATTTTTAAAATGAGTCTAAAAGAAAAAGTAAATAAAGAAAAGCTTCCTAACCATGTAGCAATTATCATGGATGGCAATGGTCGTTGGGCAAAACAGAAAGGCTTAATACGTGCAATAGGTCATGAAAATGGCACAAAAGCTGTAAGGCAGACTGTTGAGGCGAGTGCCGAGTTAGGTGTAAAA